>CAMJNB010000012.1 GCA_946407175.1 uncultured Selenomonadales bacterium
TCCCTGCGCGTGGGATTTTGAAAAGGATATGACGGTTGCCTACTTCCTTAACAATTTCGCGGGAAAAGTTCGCACTGACTCCGGTTACAAAAAAAGTTTGGACATTATCTACACTGAAAGTTTAGCTGATGATTGTCCGTGCTTTTTATTTCAAAAGGATATCTTCAGCGACCATATTACAATAGGCAACACTACGGCTGATATTGTTGATATGCCGCCGAATGAAATTTCTGCCGCCGAAAATTCCATTAACATTTATGTCAGCCTTAAGGAAGACGGTATGTACGAATTGGCGTTGGATTATGACGCGAGCAGATTTTCAGAAGGCTTGATGAAGAAATTTTACGCCGAACTTGAAGACGTCGTGCTTAAAATGCAGGACGAAAAAATTTTGTTGTCAAAGATTTAGATCGCTAGTTGATAGATCGCTAGTAACTAGCAACTAACAACTAACAACTAAAATGGAGAGCGATAGAATGTTGAAATTTAATTTTTACGGACACGCCTGTTTCCTTTTGGACGACGGCAAGTATAAACTTTTGTTCGACCCGTTTTTAAGCGGTAACCCGCAAGCCGCGATTAAGCCGGACGATGTAAAAGCTGATTACGTCTTTGTGACGCATGCGCACGGTGACCATGTAGGCGACGCTTACGACATTTTGATAAAAAATAAAGCTACGGCTGTTTGCATACCGGAAGTTGCGGGGTTAGTCGGTGATGAAGTTAAATCTATCGGCATGAATCTCGGCGGCACGATAAAATTACCTTTCGGCTATGCACGCATGGTACCTGCTCTTCACAGCGCGGGTGTTGCCGGCGGTACGTGTTGCGGCTACGTTGTTCACATTGCCGACAAAAATATTTACTTCGCGGGTGACACTTGCCTTTTCAGTGATATGAAGTTGATTGGCGAACGTGATAAAATTGACTACGCCGTTTTGCCGATTGGCGGACATTTCACGATGGACGCTTACGACGCCGCACGCGCAGTTGAATTTCTCGGTGCAAAAAATGTTATCCCCGTTCATTACAATACGTGGCAACCTATTGAGCAGGACGCCGAAGAATTTAAAAAGCTCGTTAAAGGCGCAGCGGTTCACATTGTCAAGCCCGGCGAATCGATTGAACTTGCGTAAATGCGAAACGTTGTAAAGAATTTTGACGCCGAAAAGTTTGACTTGACAAAAATCTTAAATCAGATAAAATCACTTGCGCTTAGTACTGCGCCGAAAGAAAAAGTTGTCGTCATATTAGGCGCGACGGCTACCGGCAAAAGTACGCTGGCATTGCAGGCGGCGAAGGTTTTCGACACGGAAATTATTTCTGCGGACTCAATGTCGGTTTACAAAAATTTCAACGTCGGTACGGCTAAACCTACTGAAAGTGAACGCGCAGAGGTCAAGCATTACTTGATTGATATCCTTGAGCCGAATGAAAAATTCAGCGTAGCGGAATTTGTACGAATGGCGGCGCCGATTATCACCGATTTAAACCGCGCAGATAAAATTCCGATTATCGCCGGCGGCACGGGGCTTTACATTCAAGCGCTAATTGAAGGCTACCAATTCGGCGACGGCGTGAAAAGTCGTGAAAGTTTTTTTGCACAGACCGGCGAATTAAAATACAATGCGCTTGTTATCGGCTTGACGGCGGACAGACAGGAGCTTTACGCGCGGATTGATGAACGCACGGAAAAAATGTTTGACGCGGGACTTGTTGAGGAAATTGAAAACCTTTTAAAGCAAGGCGTCAATCCTACCGCTCAGGCAATGCTCGGTATCGGCTACAAAGAAGTTGTAGACTACCTTCAAGGCAAGTGTACGCTTGATGACGCCGTTGCAAAGGTTAAACAGGCGACGCGAAATTTCGCCAAACGCCAGCTGACATGGTATCGGCGTATGAATTATATTAATTGGTTTAACGTAAGCTAAAAAGTCGGCTTAAAGTCGGCTAAAAATATAAAGGAGATTTTCAGAAATGGCAGCAAAATCGGTAAACATTCAGGATATTTTTCTGAATCAGGCACGCAAGGAAAATATTCCCATCACCGTGCATTTGGTAAACGGTTTTCAGATTAAAGGTACTGTTCGTGGCTTTGACAACTTCACCGTAATTGTTGAAGGCTTGGGCAAACAGCAGATGATTTACAAGCACGCAATTTCCACAATTACGCCTGCAAAGCCCGTACAAATGACGCTTGACGCACAAGCTCCTGCACCCGCACCTGTTGAGAAGACCGAAGAGTAAAAAATTTCACTTGCCGTTTGACGGCACTAAAAAACTGCATCGACCGTAAAAAGTCCATGCAGTTTTTTTAGTTTAGCTGTTAGCTTGTAGCAAGTAGCTTGTAGCTCTTAATTCTACCCTCTACATCCTTAATTCTTAATTTTTTTCAGCAGTTCGCGTGTATGTTGAGCAACTTGCTCCGGCGTAATGTTTTTGTTGCGTGCCACGCCTGTTTCAATGGCGGCCTTTGCAACTGCGGCGGCTACAGTAGGTGCAACGCGCGTATCAAAAGGCGTCGTGATTACGTGAACTTCGTCCAATTCGCTGTCGCTTACAAGAGACGCTATCGCGTAAGACGCGGCGATTTTCATTTCTTCGTTAATGTCGGTAGCTCTTACGTCAAGCGCACCTCTGAAAATGCCGGGAAATGCCAAAAGGTTATTGACTTGGTTGGGGAAGTCACTGCGTCCCGTGCAAACAACTCTTGCACCGGCGTCACGCGCAAGGTTCGGCATAATTTCAGGCACGGGGTTAGCCATTGCCAAAATTATCGCGTCCTTATTCATTTGACTTACCATTTCCTGCGTCAAGAGATTTGCTTTCGATACGCCGATAAACACGTCCGCGCCGGGTATAACGTCTTCAAGCTGACCGGATTCGTGATTGAAATTCGTAACTTCGGCAATGCGGTCTTTGTAGGGATTCATGCCTTTTTCGCGTCCCTTGTAAATCGCGCCGGTTGAATCGCAGAGCATAATATTTTTGGCACCCATTTTCTGAATGAGGTAGGTTATCGCCATACCTGCCGCGCCTGCGCCGTTTACGACGATTTTAATGTCGCTGAACTTTTTGCCGACGAGTTTAAGCGCGTTAATCAATGCCGCGCCTACGACGATAGCGGTACCGTGCTGATCATCATGAAAAACGGGAATGTCGACAGAAGTTTTAAGCGCCTGTTCAATGTCGAAACACTCCGGCGCTTTAATGTCTTCAAGGTTAATGCCGCCGAATGAAGGTGCCATGAGCTGAATGGTTTTAACAATTTCATCAACGCTGTTTGTGTCAAGACAAATCGGTATCGCGTCGACGCCGGCAAAACCTTTGAACAGAATCGATTTACCTTCCATTACCGGCAAACCTGCTCCTGCGCCGATATTTCCCAAACCTAAAACCGCTGTACCGTTCGTGACGACGGCAACCAAATTTCCGCGATTGGTATAGTCATAAATTTTATTGTAGTCTTTCGCAATTTCAATGCAAGGTGCGGCAACGCCTGGCGTGTACGCCAAAGTCAAATCGTAATTCGTCTTAAGCGGCACTTTGCTGACAACTTCCAATTTGCCTTGATACTTTTTGTGCAGGGCGATTGCCTCTTCATTCACGTTAGACAATTATTTTCATCCTCTCAAAAAATTTTCAGTTACGAAAAAATTTTATCACAACTTTTTTTAATTGCAACTATCGCATTTATTGTATACAAGGATATTTGACGTAGTTTAAAAGCGTGAACTTGATAAAATCCTTTCGCTAATTTATAATGTGAAAAGTTTTTATATTTTACGTTACATTGTGAAAGGAAGAAATTTGATTAATGGAAAATGATTTTACTGCGGCAGTGGCAAGTTGGGCGCCGATTTTATTTATGGTCTTGATTTTTTATTTTATGCTGTATCGTCCGCAACAAAAGGCGAAAAAGGCGCGTGACGAAATGCTTAGCAGTTTGAAAGTCGGCACGAAGATTATAACGGCGGGCGGAATTTACGGCGCTATTACCGAAGTTAAAGGCGACATTTTGAAAGTACAAATTGCTGACAGCGTTGAAATTCAAATGGCGCGCAGTGCCGTCGGTATGGTTGAACCTGACAGAGTCAATGAAGATAAAGAAGAGTAGCCGGTAGCGGGTAGCTCCTAACTCTTAACTCCTAACTCTTAACTCCTAACTCTTAACTCCTAACTAATCATGAATCACGAAATTTTTTTGAAAGAAAATGAGCGCCTTGATGATTTAATGATGTCGGGGCGAAAAATTATTCAAAACGATACTGAATTTTGTTTCGCGACAGACTCGGTTTTAATCGCACACTTTCCAAAATTTAAACGTCACTTCAAAGTTTTGGACTTGGGCACCGGTACCGGCGTGATACCGCTTTTAACGGCTGACGAAGTTGAAAAATATTTTGCCGTTGAACTGAATCACGAGGCGGCGGAATTGGCGCGGCGCAACGTCGAATTAAATAATTTGTCTGAAAAAATTTCTGTCACGGAGGGCGATTATCGTCATATCCGCGATTTTTTTTCTTCAGAAAGTTTTGACCTTGTCATTGCCAATCCGCCGTACTATCCCGTAAAAGCAGGTGAAGTGAATAAATTAATCGGCGTGGCGCGTGCAAGACACGAATTTACCGCGACGCTTGAAGATGTCGTGACAGCTGCGCGGTTTGTTTTAAAATATCACGGAAGTTTTTGTATGATTCACGCGGCGACGCGGCTTTGTGAAATTATTGACGCCTTGCACCGGCACCAATTTGAACCCAAACGCCTGCAGATGATTTATCCCAAAAGAAATCGTGACGCCAACTTAGTTATGATTGATTCGATTGTCGGCGGCAATGCGGGCAGTTTAAAAATTTTGCCGCCGCTTGTTATTCACGAAGACGACGGTTCTTATACTGCCGATGTGAAAAAAATTTACGGCTTGGAGGTTTAAGCTACGAACGCTTACGGCATTTTATATTTATGCGCGACGCCGATAGGTAACCTTGACGACATGACTTTCCGCGCAGTGAAAATTTTAAATGAAGTTGACGTCATTGCGGCGGAAGACACAAGGCATACTCGAAAACTTTTGACGCACTTCGACATACATACGCCGCTTGTACGCTACGACGAATTTTCAAAGCTACAGCAGGGCGAAAAAATTTTAAATTTACTTCGCGCAGGTAAAAACGTGGCTTGCGTAAGTGACGCGGGATTACCGGCAATTTCAGATCCCGGCGCTGACTTGGTACGTCTTGCAGTCGAATCAGGCATTACGGTCTGTCCTATACCCGGCGCAAATGCCGCACTAAGCGCGTTAATCTGCTCGGCGCTTGACACTACGAAATTTACTTTCGCGGGATTTTTACCTAAGACTGCCAAAAATCGCCGTGACGTTTTGAACGAACTTTCAACACGTACCGACACGCTGATTTTCTACGAATCGCCGCACCGATTGAAAAAGACTTTGACTGAAATGCTTGACGTCTTCGGTAACCGCGACGCCGTACTTGCACGCGAAATTACCAAACTGCATGAAGAATTTCTGCGCGGCAATCTTGCCGACCTTGCCGAAAATTTAAATGAACCTCTCGGCGAATACGTTATAATTGTTGACGGCAAAAAAAATTTCGACGCCGAGTCAAATGACACTGAAAATTTGGTGCAACCTGCCGCCGAAAATTTCATTGACGCCTACAAAAATTTTATCGCGCAGGGTGTCGACAAAAAGTCTGCCATTCGTGAAGTGGCGAAAAAATTTAATCTCAGTCGCCGCGAAGTTTATAACGCTGTTATCGACATTTAATTTTTCATAGACAAAATTTTTTTGCACTGATATAATTTTTCAAAAAGCTTATGAACTACGGAGAATTATGGACGATATAACTTGGAAAAGACGATTGGAGCGGCGCAGACAAAGGCGGCGTACCGAACGGGCAATTTTGCTGGTATTGGTGCTGATGATAACAAGCGGCGTCATTTGGTACGTGACAAGCTACACGAAAACGCCTAACTACGCCATGAACGAGGCATTTACCGCGTTGCATTCGGACGACACGACGGCTTTTAAAAATCACGTTGACTTTGCCGCCGTCACGCTGAAAGGTTACGACGATTTAACCGTTGACCTTTTTAAATACGACGAGCAACTTTCCGAGCGCGACAGATCTCTTTTTGAAAATTTTTACGTGCTGATTCGTGCGCAGATGTGTCAAGGTGCGGTTAAAGTCATAAACACGCGGCTTGATACCGGAGAATGGACGTTGCCTGAAGAAATGCTTAAGGGAAGGCAGTTGGGTATTGACTTCGACCTTTTACTTGAACGCAGTATGATTCGCCATACTTCGATTGTCGGCGTTGAGAATGTGGAAAATTTAGGCGATACTGCGACGGCTGATGTTCATGTTATTGAAGACTACACGCAGACGCCGTTCACGTTGAAAGTCACGTTACAAAATTTCGGCGGCGGCATAAGCATAGGCGGCACGAAATTTGAAATTGGCGACACCGTTTTTAAACTGCCCGGCATAAATTTCAAGCTTGGTGAAAATGAATGGAAGGTTGTCAGCGTTGAAAATTACCGCGAATATTTGGACGCAGTGTCACCGGCGCTGAAAAGTCAGGTTGAAAGCTACATTGACGCGACTAATGACATTGTCGAGCGGTATAACTATGATTTTCTTGACGAACAGGCGACGTTTATTTCACTGCAAAGGACGTCAACCGGCATTATAAGTGAAGAGCGGCGAAAAGAAATTGCCGACTACATTACGCAGACGATAATTCCGACGTTGAGTCAAAGGCAGGACGAACTGAATAAAATTCCCGTACCGAAAGCGGCGGAGTACTTGGCGAATCTGCGCAAAGAGTCAACTGCCGTAACAATTCAAGCGTGGCAATTTTATTCCGGCGGACTTTTGGAAAATAATTCTGCCGCGTTTGATACGGCTGAAAGTTTGCATAAGCAGGAGCTTGCACTTGACCAACGTATTGAAGAGCTGATTCATAATTCCGCCGTTGCACGCGAACGCCCCGCACTGCCGTAACGAATTAAGAATTAAAAGCTAATAGCTAACAGCTAATGGCTAAAAGCTAACAGCTAAAAGAAGGATAATAAATTTTTTGATAGAATAAAATCTCTAATGTTTTTGGAAAAAAAATTGGAGGTTATTTTTTTATGAAGGAATACGCAAGCGAATCTATCAGAAATGTTGCGGTAGTCGGACACGGTAAGACGGGTAAGACAAGTATTCTTGACGCCTGCATTTTCAACAGCGGCGCGGCAAAACGTCTCGGCAAAGTCGACGACGGCACCAGCCTTCTTGATTACGAGGCAGAAGAAACAAAACGTAAAATGACCATAAGCGACGCGCTTGCCGTCACGGAATGGAAAAATCACAAAATTAATTTTATCGACACGCCCGGCTATCCCGATTTTGTTGCGGAAGTTCAAGGCGCACTTGCCGCCGCCGATTCAGCGCTGATAATCGTTGCCGCTAATGCCGGCGTCGAAGTCGAAACAGAAAAAGCATGGGCGCTTGCCGAAAGTCTTGAACTGCCCCGCGCGTTTTTCATTAACAAAATGGATCGCGAACACGCAGATTTTCATAAAGCTTTAAATGAACTGCGCGAAAAATTCGGCAACAGCGTTGTACCCGTGCAAGTTCCAATCGGCAAGGAAAGTTCTTTCAAAGGTGTTGTCGATTTAATTACCACCTACGCGAAACTTGGCGAAACGGTTAAGCAGGACATTCCCGCCGACGTTGAAGATGACGTCGAAGAAGCGCGTATGGAAATGCTTGACATTGTTGCCGAGTTCAACGATGAGCTTATGGAAAAATATTTGGAAGGCGACACCGATAACCTTGACGAAAAGGAAATTTCCGAAGCGTTGGCGGAAGGTGTAAAGCAGGCAAAAGTTTTCCCCGTATTCGTAGGCTCCGGACTTCAAAACGTCGGCATTGACAAACTTTTAAACAGCGTTGTAGAATATATGCCTACGCCGAATTGCAAGACTTACACCGGCGTCAATCCCAACAATGATGAAGAGATTGAACGCAAAGTCACTGATGCTTTCAGTGCGCAGATTTTCAAGACAATGGTTGACCCCTTCGTTGGGCGTATGTCTTATATCAGAGTTTTCAGCGGCGATATGAAAGGTGACGCGACGTACCAGCTTTACGGCGACGGCTACGACGGGCAGGAACGTATAAGCGGCATTTTCACAATGCAAGGCAAAAAGCAAATTCCTATGGACGTTGCTCACGCCGGCGATATCGTCGTCACGTCGAAACTTTCTGCCGCAAAAACTTGCGACACTCTTTGTGAAAAGTCAGCGCCGATTAAATATCCGCGCGTCAATTATCCCGAACCCATGCTTGCAATGTCTGTCACGTCCATTAAAAAAGGCGAAGAAGATAAAGTTATCACGGCTATCAGACGCCAGCAGGACGAAGACCCGACGATTAAGCTTGTTAAGAATCAAGAGACACGTCAAACTATTTTGTCCGGTATCGGCGAATTGCACCTTGACATTTTGAGTGATAAAATTCAGCGCAAATTCGGCGTACAAATGGCGTTCGGCGAACCGCGCGTTGCTTATCGCGAAACAATTCGTGAAAAGGTTGAAGTGCAAGGCAAGCACAAAAAGCAATCCGGCGGTCACGGTCAATACGGCGATGTTTGGTTGAGAATTGAACCTAACAAAGATCCTGCGCGAACCGGCAACGGCAACGTATTTAAAGAAAGTATTGTCGGCGGCACCGTTCCGCGTCAATATTTCCCTGCCGTTGAAAAAGGTACCAATGAAACTTTGGCGGAAGGCGTTATCGCAGGTTATCCCGTCGTTGATGTTATCGTCGACCTTTACTTCGGCTCCTATCACCCCGTAGACTCCAGCGAAGCGGCTTTTAAAACGGCGACGTCCATTGCAATTAAAAAAGGCGTACTTGCCGCTAAACCGATTTTGCTTGAACCTATCGACGAAATTTCCGTGCTTATCCCCGATGACTATATGGGCGACATTATCGGCAATCTCAATTCAAGACGCGGCAGAGTACTCGGCACAGATCCTAAGGGAAAAGGTATGACTGAAGTCAAGGCGCTTATTCCGGAATCTGAACTTTACAAGTACGCCACCGATTTACGTTCACAGACGCAGGGGCGCGGCTCCTACAGCTTGAAATTCTCCAACTACGCGCCGATGCCTGATAAACTTGCCGAAAAAATTATTGAAGAACATAATAATAAGGAATAAGCTTAGAGCTTGCAGACTTCTGAAAACTGACAGCTGAAACCTGAAAGCTAAAAAGCGGTTGTAGCTCAGCAGGATAGAGCAACTGCCTCCTAAGCAGTAGGTCGTGCGTTCAAATCGCACCAATCGCACCAACTTATGAAATATTTACTGTAAAAATAAAATAAAAAAGTCCCTCGTCAATCGGCGGGGGATTTTTCAATTCAAATATTTTACTGCCGTGCGGGACAATCTTTTTTCGCACAGTCATTACACCTGCCGCAGTTTTCATCGGACGAAGTTGCAATGTCCGATTTATTTTTTGCCAAGCCGATAATCGCAGTGACAGATTTTCGCGGCATTAACATAAGCGCGGAGCTTAAACTCATTCCAATTTCTGCGGCACCGGTAATTTCAAAAAAGCCTTTCTGATTTTCAAGCGCCCAATCGCCGTAGCCGGGACTGAATCGCGTCTTCATTGTAAAGCCGTCTTTAGCAAGTTGCGGCGTTACAGCTTTTTCCAGCGAATCGGCGGCTTGTTCAACTGCGGCGGTAGCGGCGGCGTCAAGCAACACTGATTCTACGTAATTGCCGAGATTAAATCTGCGCGTCACTTCTTTTTCAATTTCTTCACCGACAGTAACGGCAATGCATAAAACTTTTTCACAGACGGCAATGTGACGTGTTATCGAGTTACCTTCCAACTTAAAAGGCGGCGTCGACTTAATCAAAAAATTTTCCGCGTCGTAGTCATAAATATTCCAAACGCCGCGCACGTCCAAAAGTAAAATCGCCTCGTCGCAAGCGTCGACAATATTTTTTTCATCAAAATTTTTGGCACGAATCAAGCCCGCGTACCTGCGTGTTTCTTTCGCGTCAACCTTTAAAATCTGCGCGTTGTAAATCGGCATAACCTTCCCGCCTTCTAAAAACTAAACCAAGTGAAAAGAAAAATCGCCACTGAAACAATGCCGTTGCGCATAAAGTAAGCTTGCGTTATCTGTGAAAAATTCGTCGGGCTCACGATACTGTGTTGGTAAATCAAAGTCAATGCCGCGATTAATACGCCGACAAAGTAGAGGACGCCTAAATTTAAGACAATTCCGACCGCCGCGAAACATACCACGCAAAGTATGTGAAAGACTTTTGAAATTTGAAAAGCCTTCTTCGCGCCAAATTCCGTAGTCAGTGAGTGAAGGTGTTGCGACTTGTCAAATTTTTCGTCCTGAGCGCCGTACATTGCGTCAAAACCCGCCATCCATAAAATTACGGCAAGACAGAGAAAAATTATCGCCGGTGAAAAAATTTCGCCACCTGCCGCGACCCAGCCGCCTGCAGGAGCCATTGAAATTGCCACGCCCAAAAATACGTGACACCAGCCGGTAAATCTCTTTGTGAACGGATAAATTATGAACGGCAACGCGGCAAGCGGTAAAAGCTTTAAGCAAATCGGCGGCAACATTGCGACGGTCACGACCATTATAAAAAGGCACAGCGCTATAAAAATTGCGGCTTCGCGTTTTGAAATTTCGCCGCGTACCATTACACGTTTTGCCATACGCGGCTGACGTTTGTCGAATTTTAAATCTGCCAAGTTGTCAATCGCCAATGCCGCCGCTCTGCCTGACGTTACGGCTATTGCTATCAAAATCAGTGTCCGCGCGTCGACTTTGCCGCCCGTTGCCAAAATCGCGCCCATAAACGCGAACGGTAAATCAAAAATGGTATGAGATAATGCAATGTTGCTTATGTGCGCTTTTATTTTTAAGTTCAATCAATTCAGCTCCTCAAAATTTTTTTACGGTACTAAAATTTTTCAATATAATTTCTGCAACAAAAATCACTTTCCTTTTTTAGTGAAGAGTATTCTACCGGCTCCAAGCTCTAAGCTCCAATATTGACGTGAAAAAATTTTTTGTTACAATTAATTCTATGAAAAAATTCTCGGCGAAGGGGAAATTCTCTTGTCAAATGTTGTGACGATAACCGGCGTGAAAAAGCTTTACAAAATGGGCAGTGAAATTGTTGCGGCATTGAACGGCGTCGATTTAAAAATTGATTCCGGCGAATTTGTAGCGCTTATGGGACCTTCCGGCTCCGGCAAGTCAACGCTTATGAATATTTTAGGCTGTCTAGACCGTCCCACCGTCGGTTCGTACAAACTTTTGGGCAAGGAAGTCAGCGGACTTTCGGACGATGAACTTGCGATAATAAGAAATAAAACTATCGGCTTTGTCTTTCAAAATTTCAATCTCCTGCCGAAGTTGACGAGCCTTGAAAACGTCGCGCTACCAGCCGTGTACGCGGGATTCAGTTCAAGTAAAAGAAAAGAAATGGCACTTGACGCGCTGAAAAAAGTTTCACTTGACGACCGCGCAGAACATTTGCCGAGTGAACTTTCCGGCGGTCAGCGTCAACGTGTTGCGATAGCGCGGGCATTGTGCATGGATCCGGAAGTACTCCTTTTCGAT
>CAMJNB010000013.1 GCA_946407175.1 uncultured Selenomonadales bacterium
AGTGGACGTGAGGACCCGTGCTGAAACCGGTACTTCCCATGTACGCAATGAGTTGACCGCGCTTAACTTGCTGACCGGCAGAAACCACAACTTGCGAAGCGTGACCGTAGCGCGTCATTATGCCGTTGCCGTGATTTATGTCAACCATATTGCCGTAGCCGCCCGCGTTCCAACCCGCGTAGTCGACAACACCGTCAGCAGTCGCAACAATCGGCGTGCCCATGTCGTTGGCAATATCAATGCCGGGATGAAAGTCACTGCCGCCCCAACGCAAGCCGTAAGGTGACGTGACGACGCCGGTAGTTGGCCAAATTGAAGGCATATGCGAATCAGCCGCAGGCATTCCGCCGAACTGGCTTAAATCGTACGTGATAGAGGTGCTTGCCCATGAGCCGCTGAAATTCGGAATTGAATTTGCCACGCTTGTAGCATTTGCAGTAGCTGCCGCCGCCGCCAACTTTTCACGCTGATTTTTAAGTTCGGTTTGAAAATCGTCCAAACTTTCCTTGCGAATGTTGACGCGCGTTTCAAGCATTGCCAACGCCTCTGCAACGTTTTCTACCGTTAAGTCGTCAATCGGGCCGCCTTGTCCGTTATGTTCACTTTCAGCCGGTGCAGATTCTTCAGTAGCGGCAGTTGCTGACTCTGCAGAAGTTTCAGCCGCCGCATTTTCAGCCGGTGTTTCACCTTCGGCAGACGTTGTATTTTCAGAAGTTGCCGGCGTTGTACCTTCTGCGGGTGTTTCGACTTTATCTTCCTTAGGCGGATTCAGTCCCGCTTGAATACGAAGTTCCTGTTCCTGCTGTGCAAGATTATGCAACGTTTCATTTAATTCAGACGCCTTTTTTGATACTGATAAAAGTTGCTCTTGCTGATGCTCCTCCGCTTGCTGAATTTCTTGAACAATCGCCGCATTTCGCTGTACATTCAGCGCGCTGTAAATTGAGTAGCCGCACGCGCCTATGAAAATTGCAACGCCTACAAAAAATGTAAAGACGCCGAATTTATAAAGTCCCGCGCTTAGTTTTATTTCACGATCCTTGCCGCCGCCCGTGACGTGTATGACATATTCTTCTTCTTTTAATTCAAGCGCGTCATCGTCTTCAAACGGCACAAGGTCTTTCTTCTCCTCGTCCAACTGTTAAATATCTCCCTCCGTGTAGGAATTTTTATAACAAAAAACGTAATTTTTCGCTGAATGACAACAGCTGAAAAAATTACGCTAATTTTACACTTTGAATATGAATTTTTCAAGGTAATTGCAATTTTGTTATGGATTAATGACGGACATCGTGTCGCCGATTGCATGAGCCAAGTCAAGGCGATAACGTGTCACGTCGTAAGTAGCGCTGACAAAATTTTTTTTCGCAGTGGCAAGCGCTTGTTCCGCGTCTAAAATGTCAAGCAAAATTCCTTCGCCGGCATTATATTTTTCCGTCGCGATATACCTTTCTTCTTCGGCAAGGTCAACCGCCGTTTTCGTAGTACGAAGACGCATAACGGCAATTTTTAAATTTTTGTACGCCGTGACAACGCTTTCATGCACCGAGTTAATATCATTTTGCATGGCAAGGCGCAGGCGTTCAAGTTCAATTTCTGCGGCTTTAATCTTCGCGTCGGTAACTCCGCTGTCAAAAATCGTCATTGACGCGCTGACGCCTACAGTAACGTCCGGCGTTGGGTGCCATGAATCGTAAACGGAACTGAAACCGGTTGACACATCTGCCGATACAGTAGGGCGTTTATCTGCGCGGGCAAGTTCAATATTCAATTCGCCCTTTTCAACATTAACCGCGTCCGCCTTCAAATTGTTTCGGTTTTCATCGGCAAGCGCCAAAAAATTTTCAAGTTCGACGAGTTCAAGCGCGGTAGAAAATTCTTCCAGCGTGAAATTTGAAATGCTGTCGACCGACATTAACGTTGCAAGCTTAACTAAATTAACTTCATACGCGGCGTGAGATTTTGCCGTAGTCTGTCCGGCGTTGGAAGTTTCAACCTGCGCACGCAGAAGATCAATTTTTGCCTTAGCTCCCGCGTCGTACAAAAGTGCAATGTAATTTTCATGCGCCGCGTAATTTTCCTCTGTCTGCAAATCTACCTTAGCCGTCGCCAAACTTTCCAGTGCGTCGACGTAGGCAGTGGCAACTTGGTAAATTAAATCGTCCTTCGCTTGATAAAAATTCAACCGCGCAGTTTCTATGTCAAGCTCCGCTGATTTTATCTGCGTTTCAAGCTTATTGCCGCTGTACAAAGGAAGTGACGCCGAAATAGTTCCGCGCAGAGATTTTGAATGGTTATTGCCTTCGGTCTTCGACATATTAAAACTACTTGACCCGCTGACTCTTACGCCTTTACCTCCCTTCGCCGATTTTAAATCTGCCTCTCTTACTGCGATTGCGTATTCTGTTTGTTGCAGGGAAGGATTATTTTCAAGTGCCGTCTGTACTGCCTCTTGCAATGTTAGTGCACTTGCTGACATAGGCATCATAAGTGACAGTGCCAGTGCCGCCAAAAATTTTTTCATAGATTTTCTCCTTGACGAAGGAATTATTTTTCGCCATTTCTATCACGTCATACACATTTAACGCAGTTTTTTTTTCCGCCAATTTATTTTCTTCCGCCGTGCAAACTTTATCAGCCGAATCATTTTTATCTGCTTTATCAGACGTTGAATCATTTTCCGCCGCCGCAACACTTTCAGCTACAGCAGAATTATTTTCAGTTGCCGAAATATTTTTATCTGACGTTGCAACATTATCAGCTGTTGAAACTTTATCAGCCGCCGCAACACTTTCAGCCGTGCTAACTTTTTCAGCTGATGAAATTTCATTTTTAGCGCTGTCATCTTCCGGCTTGGCAAGTGAAGTATCTTTCGCCATTTGTATTACGTCGTCAACACTGACCGCAGTTTTTTTTTCTTCAAAAACTTTATTTGCGGCGTCAATAAGTTTTTCGCGCGAAATATTTTCTGTAGGATTGTCCAAAGGCAGAGACTTTTCAACGCTAACGGTTTTGTCCGCAGTTACAGCTTTGTCCGCCGTGACATTTTTTTTTACGTTAACAGTTTTGTCAACGGCAACATTTTCAGCAGGTTTATCAGCCGCAATGTTTTTGTCAAGCGTAACGGTTTTATCCGCCGTGACATTTTTTTCAACCGTAACAGCTTTGTCCGCAGTTACAGCTTTATCTGCGGTAACGATTTTATCTGCGCTAACATTTTCGGCAGGCGGTTTTTCAAGCGTGACAGATTTTTTTTCATTTTCCAGTGACACTTCGTCCAGCGTAGCACGAAACATTGCCTGCGCCTTGCGAAATTCACGTAAACCCTTGCCGATAGCGCGACCGACTTCAGGCAATTTGCCGGGACCGAAAATTACAAGTCCGGCGATTAATATCATTACCAATTCTCCGGCGCCAATTCCGAACATTCACTTTCCACCTTTTAACTTTTTTTGCTCTAAACTGACGTTTTTAGTTTTTATATTATAACATAAAAAAAACGTCTCGAAAAATTTTTTCCGAGACGATTAATATTGCCTACAAAAATTTTTATTTTCAGCTGAATAATTCGGTAGAAAGGTAGCGGTCACCGGTATCAGGCAACAGTACTACGAAAGTTTTACCCGCGTACTCTTCGCGCTTTGCAAGTTCACAAGCCGCCGCCAATGCCGCGCCGGCCGATATTCCTACCAAAATGCCTTCCGCGCGTGCAAACTCTCTGCCGAATTTAAAAGCGTCATCATTCGCAACGGCGACGACTTCATCATAAATTTTCGTGTCCAAAGTTTCAGGAACGAATCCCGCGCCGATGCCTTGAATTTTATGTGCACCTGCTTTACCTTGCGACAAAACGGGTGACGTGGCAGGTTCAACGGCAATGACTTTAACATTGGGATTTTGCTTTTTCAAAAATTTTCCCGTGCCGGTAACCGTGCCACCGGTACCTACGCCGGCAACAAACACGTCAACAGCGCCGTCAGTGTCACGCCAAATTTCGGGACCGGTTGTAACTTCGTGAATCGCGGGATTTTCGGGATTGGTGAACTGCGACGGTATGAATGCATTTGGAATTTCTTTTGCCAATTCCTCCGCCTTAGAAATGGCGCCTTTCATACCCTTAGCGCCGTCAGTCAAAACAATTTCTGCGCCGTAAGCTTTCAACAAATTGCGACGTTCAACACTCATTGTTTCAGGCATTGTCAAAATTGCACGGTAACCTTTCGACGCCGCGACGCTTGCGAGACCGATACCGGTGTTGCCGCTGGTAGGTTCGATAATCACCGAGTCAGCTTTAAGCTTGCCTTCACGTTCCGCCTTTTCAATCATCGCCTTTGCAATTCTGTCTTTGACACTGCCGGCGGGATTGAAGTATTCAAGCTTGACGAGAATTTTTGCATTGACGTTAAACGCGGCAGAAAAATTTTTCGCGTGCAAAAGTGGCGTATTGCCGATTAATTCCGTGACGCTTGTATAAATGTTTGCCATGAAATTTTCCTCCAAAATATTTTAAAGCGCTTTAAATCCTTCGTCCCTTTTTAGTAGCTTAGAGCTTGGAGCTTAGAACTTAGAGTTTAGAGCTTTAATTTAAAGCATTAAAACCGGTTTCAAGGTCGGCAATAATGTCATCAATGTGTTCAGTGCCGATTGAAAGGCGAATGGTAGATTGAGAAATACCGGACGCGGCAAGTTCGGCGTCATTCATCTGCGAATGCGTAGTTGACGCAGGGTGAATCACCAAAGATTTCACGTCGGCAACATTGGCAAGCAGTGAGAAAATTTTAAGGTTGTCGATAAACTTTTTAGCCGCCGCCGCGCCGCCTTTAATTTCAAAAGTGAAAATGGAAATGCCGCCGTTCGGAAAATATTTTTTGTAAAGTTCATGGTCCGGGTGATTTGCAACGGCAGGGTGATTGACTTTCGTAACATTGGGATTTTTGCTTAAGTAGTCGACAACTTTCAAGGCGTTTTCTACGTGACGTTCGACGCGCAGAGATAAAGTTTCCGTGCCTTGCAAAAGTAAAAATGCATTGAGCGGTGAAATTGCCGCGCCCGTGTCGCGCAGAATTGTAGCACGAATGAAAGTGGTAAATGCCGCCGCGCCGAGTGCTTTATAAAATTGCACGCCGTGATAGCTTGCATTGGGTTCAACGAGCCATGAGAATTTGCCGGATTTTTCCCAGTCAAACTTGCCGCCTTCAACGATAATGCCGCCTAAAGTCGTGCCGTGACCGCCGATAAATTTTGTAGCGGAATGAACTACGATATCGGCGCCGTATTCAAAGGGACGAATTTGGTACGGCGTTGCAAAGGTGTTGTCGATAACCAGCGGAATTTTATGTTTATGCGCGATATCGGCGACGGCTTTAATGTCAATCAAGTTCGCATTGGGATTGCCGACGGATTCAATGAAAATAAATTGCGTGTTGGGTTTAACCGCTTTGTCAAATGCGTCAACGCCTTGCGTAGGGTCGACAAAAGTAGTTTCAACGCCGTAGTCGGGCAGTGTATGTTCAAAGAGATTGTAACTGCCGCCGTAAATCGTGGTAGCGGCAACAATGTGATGACCTTTGTGCGCAAGAGCTTGGGCAGTGTAGGTGACAGCCGCCGCGCCGCTTGCCAACGCCAATGCAGAAGTGCCGCCTTCCAATGCCGCAATACGCTTTTCAAAAATTTCTTGCGTGGGATTGGTCAAGCGTCCATAAATATTTCCGGCGTCACGAAGTGCAAAACGGTCAGACGCATGGTCGAAATTATGAAAGACGTAGGACGTAGTTTGATAAATCGGAACTGCGCGCGCGTCCGTCACGGGATCAGCCTGCTCCTGTCCTACGTGTAGCTGTAACGTTTCAAATTTGTACTTTCTTTCACTCATTTTAAAAACTCCTTTATAAAATAATTTCGTGCGGCAAAACGTCGGCGTCATGATTCGCCAAAGACTCCACACAATTTTTATCCAAACTCATCTGCCTAATCCATTGCAAAGACTTCAACGCGCTTTCTTCGTCCAACGCAGTACCCGGCGGTATCATCTCTTTCCATGACTTTGTAGCGTAACCGCCGTCCGAATAAAGTAAGACAAACTTTTCACCGACGTTAATCTTTACCGCCGTCAAGCCGCTTGTATGTCCAGGAATTTTTATCAGCTCAACGGCGCCGTTGCCGAGCAGGTCAAAACTTTTTCCTACGGGACCGACGCCGGTATCTGCAAAGTCAAACTTTTCAAAATTAATGCCGTCCCACATACTTTTGACGTAGCGTATCGGAAAATTTTTAGTATCTTGAAGTTCGTCCGTGCTGACGATAATTTTTTTTGCGTCTTTAAGCTGTCGAAGTCCGCTTGCATGGTCGGTGTGCAGGTGCGTCAAAATTACAAAGTCGATATCGCGCGGCAGGATATTAATTTTTTCAAGCTGTTCGGTAATGGATTCGCCTTTAGGCAAAACGCCTTGATTAATCAAAAAATGTCCAATGCCAAGATGTTTAACCTGCGCGATTCTGTCATATTCGCCGTCGGGAGAAATTTCACGATGCCAGCCGGTATCGACTAGGATTTTCAGCTTTTCAATTTCAATCAAGTACGCGGAAACAGGTAACCAAATTCTATTCTTCCTGCCGTACAAAGATACAAGCGAAAGTTGCACGGGGTTGGGATTTTTTACGCTGTCTTTGAAAGGCAGTGCATGAGAAACATAAACTTTGCCGGTATGAAAGATTTTAATTTTTGCCATGATAATTGCTCCTACATTTACAAATTCTAATTTCTAATTCCCAGCCCCTAATTCCCAGCCCCTAAATTCCTTCGCCGTCAAGACCGGTAAAACGGTGACGGACAATGCGTTCAATCTGCACGACGCGCCCTTTCTGAATTTTTATGGAAAGTTGCCCATATTCAAGCTTGGAAAATTCCTGCCGAATTTTATTTTCAAGCACGGTAAAAGTTTTTTCGTCACGCTGAAAAATTTCTTCGCGCCATTCGGCAAGTCTGCGCTTATGATGAATTTCAACTTGGATTAAGCAAGCGTCCTGCGCGATAAAAATAATTTCGCCGTTTGGAATTTTACAAAGCTCGTTCAATACGAAATTTAAAACTTCGTCGGGAATTGTACCTGCGGAAAATTTTTTTGCCATAGTTTCACCTTGAAAACGCAAAAAGCCCGCAAAGTTCAACTTTCGCTAAACTTGCAGGCTTTCGCTTATCGAATCACCTAAAAAGTTTCTATTATTCATGGCGGCAATTTTACCGCAGAAAAATTTTTTTGTCAATTAAAATGCGAACCGAGACTTTTCAGATACTTGGTCAAGGTTTAAAGTCTATTCGTTTTGGGATTCGAGTAAACCGTAGGCTCCGTCATTGCGCTTGTAGACTACGCAAATTTCATTGGTGGTACCGTCACGGAAGACGAAGAAATTATGGTTGAGCAAGTTCATCTGCAAAATCGCCTCTTGCACGTCCATAGGCTTGACGAAAAAGCGTTTTGTCTTGACGATAGGAAATTCGCCGCTTTCTTCTTCAACTTCGGCATGAGATTGGGCTTTTTGTTCTTCGATTAATTCTGACTTGAACCCGCCGGCGCGGAAACGTCTTTCCAATTTAGTTTTTTGCTTACGAATTTGGCGTTCAAGTTTTTCAATGACGAGGTCGATTGACGTGTACATATCGCCGGTTGCCTCTTCGCCGCGCAGAATCAGACCGCCGGGAACTTCCGCCGTGACTTCGACGATGTGACGATCTTTTTCAACCGCCAACAAGACAAAAATTTCGTCAATGTTGCCGAAGTACTTTGTAATTTTTCCCACGCGCTTTTCAACGTATTCGCGCAGTGCCGGCGTAACTTCGGTGTTTTTACCTCTGATGTTGAATGTTGCCATGAAATTCAACCCCTTCCGATATTTCATTTATCTTGTTGGTAATATTCTGCAAATTTATTAATAATCCTTTATCGTGAAAAAAAAGTGCAAAAAAATTTAGCGGTTAGTGATTAGCAGTTAGCCGTTAGCTAAAAAATATCTGATAAAAGCTACCGGCTATCAGCTAAAAAAATAACCGTCGAAAAACTCGGCGGCATTTTTAATCTGATTTAATTGACATAGAAAAATATTTTGCTAAAATTTTTGCGTAGATTATTTCACGGGCACGCAATGTTTATTGTTAATGTCGGCAACTTTTTGAACGCGGCGACGATATTTTTCCGCAGTCAAAGGTTCGGTCTTCATCCACGTTTTAACAATTTCCATAGCGATAGCGCCGCCGATAATCTTACCGCCGATGCAAAGTACGTTGGAGTCGGTATGTTCGCGTGACAGCTGTGCGCAGAAAGGGTCTTGGCAGACGGCGGCATAAATGCCGTAAATTTTATTGGCAATGAGCGCACTGCCGTAGCCTACGCCGTCAACAAAAATGCCGCGATCACATTCGCCCTTAGCAACGGCAAGAGCCGCAGGATAAACGAAGTCCGAAAGGTCGCAACCTTCTTCGTCGTACGTGCCGAAATCTTTTACCTCGTGTCCCTGACTTTCGAGATATTTTTTAATTTCGTTTTTAAGTTGCGTACCGGCATGATCATTCGCCATTGCAATTTTCATAAAAACGCCCCCTTAACTTTTAATCTATTAATAAACTGTTGACATATTTCAAATTTTGTTTTCTAATACTTCTATATGCGAAAAATTTTTCCTTTAATAACATGGAGGATTGACGATGAAAAAATTTTTAAAATTAGCTTTAACCGTTTTAATGCTTGTAGCTTTAATCGGTTTTCAAAATGTCGAGGCGGTAGAATTTAATCACGCGCTTTTAAGTCAAACGCAACTCACGGAGTCGCCGTCTAAAGAAATTCCGAAAATTATCATGCGTGAAAATCCAAATGACATTACGATTTTCGGTGAACCCGTTGCAACGCAGGAACAAATGGTAAAATTTATTCTTGCTCGCAATCCCAAACCTAAAATTAATTGCTCGGTTGAAGATTTGGTACGCTACTACTACGAAGAAGGCAAGGTGGAAGGTATTAGACCGGATATCGCACTTTGTCAGGCGATTAAGGAAACCGGTACATGGAATTACGGCGGTGACGTTACGCCGGATCAAAATAATTTCTGCGGTCTCGGTACGACCGGCGGCGGCGTGAAAGGCGGTTACTTTCCTACGCCGCAAATTGGCGCACGCGCACACATTCAGCACCTTTTGGTTTACACGTCAACACGTCCCACAAAACTTGCCAACGTCGACCCGCGCTATGACCACATTGTAAACAATCGCCGTGACGTTTTCGGAAACATTCATACTTGGACCGGCTTAAACGGCGTATGGGCGGCGCCGGGACATAACTACGGACAGGATATTTTAAGCTTGTGGCAACAGGCGCTTGCAATGTACAGCGGCAAAGAATCAATGGCACAAGTTGCAAGGGAAGGCAACACGCCGGAAGATCGTGCGGCAAATTTCGTACTCAGCGGCTTGATTCATTACGGCAACAAAGATTTTGTAAGTGCGGAGGCTGATTTTAAAGCGGCGGTGAACATTCTGCCCGACAACCCCGATGCACTTTGGGAGTTGGCATTGGCGCAGGAGAAAAACGGTAAATCTACAGACGCCATTCAAACTTACAACAGAATTTTACAGATTAAACCGAATTTTGAAGTCGGTTATTATCAGCGTGGCAGATTAAAGCTTGCACGCAACGATTACAATGGCGCGATTAGTGATTTCAAGCGTGCATTGCAAATTGAAAGCAGATTCGTCGACGCGCAAAATGAAATTGCCATTGCTCATTTCAGACAGGGTATGTACAACGAGGCGTGGCAGGATATTCAAATTGCCGCGAAGATTAACACGACTCATGCCATTGTAAATGAAAACTACGCAAAACTTAAAGCGTGCGTGAGATAGCTGTTAGCTCTTAGTTGTTAGCGATTAGATTTTAACTACCGGCTAAAAGCTAACCGAAAGGGATGATGCATTGGAAAATTCAAATTTGCCGCCGCGCCGAACTCGTTCAACGAGCCGGCTTGTACTTTTTATCTTTCTCGTAGTATGCTTTGTCTCTTCCGCCGTTGCAGGAGCTATGTTCGCCTCGTCCAGCATTTTTGACGGCAAGAAAAAAACTCCCGTGACGGTGGTTGAAAGGCAACGCGAAAATAAAAGCGAAGAATTGATAAAGGCAACAGATAAGGCGACAATTTTAATTATGGGCGTCGATATCCGTCACGACGACGTAGGACGCTCTGATACTCTCATGGTGGCAACGGTTGACCCTAAGTTAGACCAAGCGTCTCTTTTGTCAATTCCGCGTGACACGCGCGTTCGCATTTACGGCTACGGTTTTGACAAAATAAATGCGGCGTATGCTTACGGCGGTGAACCGCTTACCGAAATTACCGTAGAAAATTTTCTCGGCATTGACATTGACCATTACATAATCGTAAACGTTCACAGCTTTGTGAAAATAATTGACGCGATAGGCGGCGTGGATATTTACGTGCCGAAACGTATGTACTACGAAGATCCCTGGGACGACGACGGTGGGCTTGTAATTGACCTTTATCCCGGCAGACAGCATATGGACGGTAAAACCGCCGTCACTTACGTTCGTTACCGTGATTCGGAAGGCGATATCGGCAGGGTGCAACGTCAGCAACAATTTATGGCGGCTTGCTTAGACAAAGTAACTTCGCCTGAAATTATTCCGCGCATACCTGAAATTATTCGTGAAGTCATGTACGCCGTCGAAACAGATATGTCTTTCCGCGAACTCTTGGGACTTGCAGGCGCTCTTAAAGCCGCGCAGGCTAACGGTCTTTACACCGACATGGTGCCGGGTTATCCTTTGTACATTGACGAAATAAGTTATTGGATTCCCTACGTTGATGAGATTCGTTACGCAATGGCGGAAGGTCTCGGCGTTTCCGTTGATTCAAATATGCGCCGCCGCTTTGAAAGGGACGCTCACGAATACAGTGATTCAATTCCCGACAGCGCGGTTGAAATTCCCGAAGGCGCAGAAAATATCGGTTCGGCAAGGCGCAAGGACAGTGATTCAAGGCGCAGAAGTTCATTTGATTCACGCGAAAGTTACAACAGCCGCAGTGATTCGACTTCTGATGATGACCGCTATTCAACGTCTGAAAGTCGCACTACCGCAGATGACCGCCGCACTACTTCCGGTGACCGTTACAATTACGATAATCGCAGTGATGACACTACGTCGCGCAGGTATGATGAAAGAAGTTCTTCTGAAAATCGCACGTACGACGATAGGCGTGAAAGTTCGACTTCCGATAACTACCGGCGCGGTGAAAGTTATCCCAGCGACTATCAGCGTGACGATACCGCTACGCGCAGGCTTGATGACACTACGTCGCGCAGGTATGACGACAGGAGTTCTTCAGAAAATCGCACCGATTCCGACAGCCGCGTTTATGACGACCGCCGAACTTCCGACAGCTACCGACGTGACACTACAACTGATGAGGCATTCGACACGCCGTCACGAAGGAATTAAGAATTAATAATGTAGAATTTAAAGTGAGGATAAGTCATGGCAAAAAAATCTGATAAAAAATCCAATGCACCGGCAATTTCAGTTATCATAGCGCTTTACAACACTGAAAAATATCTCGCGCAATGTCTTGAAAGTCTCTTGGCGCAAACTATGCAGGACTTTGAAGTTATCGT
>CAMJNB010000014.1 GCA_946407175.1 uncultured Selenomonadales bacterium
CACCCTTGCCTTGACGTGCTGAAAGATTTAAACGCCGTTGCAGAAGATTTACCGCCGCATTGTCAAATACTCGGCTTAATCGGTGACAAAAACTTTGACGCCGCGCAGATTGAAAATTTTTCGCCAATCGTGCAGTTGAAAGTTAATGATGACTTCGCGCCGATTCTGACAAAAATAACAGCCGTACCGACCGCAATTTTCGTCGACCGACACGGCAATTTAATTGAGCCGCCGAAACTCGTACCCAATGCAAAATTTATTCTGCGCGAATTGAAATTACTGACTGAAAAAGATTCGCCGAAATTCAAGGCGCTACATTCACTTCACGAAAAATTTTTTTGATAAAGCATAACAGTCAACCTGAAAATTCCGCCGTCAACCTTAATCTCAACGTCGCCCAAGTACTTCTGCGCGGCACGTTGAATATTTTTTAAGCCGAGCCCGTGCAAATTTTTATCAGCCTTCGTAGTGGCGGGCAGGTCACTTTCAAAATTTACGACGCCGTCAAAATTATTCTCTACCTCTATGAAAAATAAATTGCCGCGCCGATATGAACGCACGGAAATAAATTTTTCGCCGCTGATTTTTTCGCACGCATCCAATGCATTTTCAAGCGCGTTATTCAAAATTATCGCCACGTCGTAAATATCAAAACCTTTCGCGCAGGTGAATGCGGCGTCGAACTTTATTGAATGTTTCAAGGCACGTTGGCGCGTTTGGTGCAAAATAATATCGGTTATCGCGTTGCCGGTCTTGTAGGCGAAATTCAACCTGTCAACGGTTTCAGTCATGCCGCGCAGATAATTTTCAGCCTCGACGTTGCCGCGAATGCAGACAGAAATATTTTGAATGTGGTTGCGCAAATCGTGACGCAAGCCGCGAATATCGGCGTAAATGTTTTGCAACTCCTCAATTTCGCGTTGAACTTCAACCGCGCGATTTTCCAACAGCAAGCGTCTCTGCTCCTCGTCTTTGTAGCGAATTAAATTTTGAAACAGAATCACTACCGAAATTATCACGCCTAAAAGTAAAATGCTGACCGTCGGCAAAAGTAAAATCGTTGCCGGTTCGCGCTCATAAATCAGAAACATTGCGCCGTTTTCTGCGGAAAATGCCGTAAGCCTTAATGCTGCGTCGATTAACAGCACCGTCACGCAGGGGAAAATTAAAAATAAGCTGTCACGAAATTTTAAATCGTAATCGCGGCGTGCAAAATTTTTCGCGATTAATTTCAAATACTTTATCAAAATTGCGAATTGAACTGCGCGGCAAATTGTTAAGACTGCGAACACTGCGACGCGGTTTAAAATTTCCATATGAAAAATTATTTCGTCCGTCGACGCGGGATAACTTTCAATGAGCCGGTTAAAAATTTCTGTCCAAATCGGACTCCACACGCTGAAAATGACGTGCGACAGCGGGCTGGCGATAAATTTTAAAATGTCCCAGCCTACAATAAAGCTTGCCAAAATAAAAAATTCCCGCGCCTTGTCCGTCACGAAGAAAATTTTTTGCAGAACGTACAGCGTTAAAAACTGCGGGAAAATAATTATAAATCTGTCGTACGGCGAAAAGTGCGGCGTCAAGTTTGAAACGGCAAGCTGTTCAATCGCGTAAACTGCCGACCAAATTATTACGGTGTACCGGTTACAGAATCTGCGCGGCAAAAATTTTTCAGCGTACCAAAAACTGATGACACCTGCCGCAATGCCTGTGAAAAAGTCTAAAATGTCGTATTCAAACATTTACAAGCCCGCCGCCTTGCGCGTACCTAAGAAAAGCTTTCACGAAGTCCGAAAACTTTTTCGCGGCAATAAAAATCTTTTCGCCGTTGCAAAGCTGAATCGTGTCCGCCGTGTACGCAGAAATTTTCGCAAGATTGACGAGGTAACCGCGATGACAGCGAAAAAAATTTTCACCGAGCGCGACTTCATAAGCGTCCATTTTGCCGTAAACTTCAAAAGTTTCAAGCGTCGTATGAACGGCGACTTTTTTGTTTTGGCTTTCAATGTACAAAATATCCTGCAGAAAAATTTTCTTCGTGACGCCGGCAACTTTAATCAGCAAAAAATTTTCCAGCTGACTTTGCACGGTTTGAATTTCGGTTAAAGCTTGTGTCAAGACGTGAGAAAATTTCTGTGCGTCCATCGGCTTTAAAAGGTAGTGAAAAGCGTGAACGTCGAAGGCGGCGGACATAAATTCGGTGTAACCGGTGACAAAAATTAAAATGGTTTTCGGCGTGTTGAGAAGTTCCTGCCGTCGGCGAAGTGTTTTGGCAATTTCAATGCCGTCAACCGCTTTAATGTCGAGGAAACAAATTTGAAAATTTTCTTTGGCGTTAAGCAGTTCGGATTTTGAATTAAAAATAAAAATTTCTGCGTCGGAAATTTGACTGCGAATTAAACTTGAAATTTCCGCGCAGATTTTTATATTGTCGTCACAAATTGCAATGTTCATTTCATTTTATGACAAGCGGCGCTGTTGACCGTCGAACATCATTTGAGTAATGCGCCCCGCCTTTGCAGGTTCCATTTTCGCGATAATTTGACCGGCGGTAGCCTCGTCCATTTTCTGCAGAATCAAAACTACCGTGTCCAAATTAACTTCGTTCAACGCCTTAGCCGCCTCTTCCGGTTTCATATTTTGATAAATACGCGCCAATTTTGAAATACGTTTTTTCTCTGCCTCTTCACGCGCTTTAATCTGCGCCTCAATTTCTTTTTGCGTTACTTTCACGTCTTGAGATTTTTTGTCTTCTTTTTTCTCTTCTTTCTTAGGTTCGGCGGCAGGTTTGGGCTGATTATGTGCAACGGCGGTATTTTCAGCGGGCTTGGTTTCTTCCGGCTTAGGTTCAGGCGGCGGGGGAGGTGGCGGCCACACTACGCCTTCAGGCACGGCAAAATATTCAAATTCACCGCCGGCGCCTATGAACGGCAATTTGTACAAGCCGACTTTTTCATTTACCCACTGCACTTTTTCATTGTCCAATACGCCGAAATAAATACTTGCGGCAAAAGCGCTGACGCCCATTAACGCCAAAAATACAATCAGAAAAAGTCCTATCAAAATTTTTTTGCCGATACTCATCTTTTTTTTCGCCATAAAGTCACCTTCTTTGTTAGCTTGGAGCTTGAAGCTTAGAGCTTAGAGCGATTCTTAATTCGTTATGATATCCATAATCTTGCCTACGTAATTTTGAGTTTCTCTGTATGGAGGTACGCCGCCGTATTTTTGCACTGCGCCGGGACCTGCATTGTAAGCAGCAAGAGCGTGAGAGACATTGCCGTCAAATTTATCAAGCATTTGCCGCAGGTAAATCGCCCCGCCTTCAATATTCTGTTTCTCGTCGTAGGGATTAACTCCCAACGCGGCGGCAGTCTCCGGCATAAGTTGCATAACACCGATTGCGCCGGCGTCCGAAATTTCATTTTGATTCATATCGGATTCGGCAATGGCAACGGCGCGTACAAGGTCGGGACTTACGCCATTTCTGCGCGCGGCTGTCAAAATAAGTTCCTCCGTGCTTGCTTGGTCAAAGTTTCTGTCTTTGTCGTCTTTATCATTGGGCGAAGGCGTCACGTCGGTTTGAGCTTTACGCTGAATTATCGGCGCTAAAATGTCGGGCGTGGCGACGGCACCGGAATTTAACGCGGCGGCAACTTTCGCGGCATTGATAATTTCATTTTCATTTACCGGCAGATTGGCAGAAATTTTTTCCTGCGCGGCAGTTTCTTTAGCGGCTTGAACTCTTTCCTGTCGCTCAATTTCCTTGTCAAGTTTGGATTGAAAATCGGCATTAATGCTGTCGACGCTTAATTTATTTTCGGTATCGGCAAATTGGCTTTGAATGTTTGAAATGCGTTGTTGAATTTGGATAATGCGGTTTGACATGCCGCCGATATTTTCAATGGGATTTATACCCTGCATATTCTGATATCCTTTCATTTAGCTCGTAGCTGTTAATTCTTTCTTATACTAAGTTGCAGACCGATTTCGTCAAGAAATTTTTGCTCCTCCGCAAGCAATTCTGCGTTGTATTCGCGCAGACGCTTTTCCTTAAGCTGTTCAATGCTTTTAACGTAGGTTATCAGCTCCGTCAACTTTTTCAACTTCTGCTGACGTTCCTGCATCGTCTTCAAAATTAATTCTTGCTGACGTTCAATCTGTTCACGTTTCCAGTTAAAAAAGTTCGTGTAAATCATAATGACATCAACGGTAATTGTCTTGCCTTCGGACGTTCTTCCTGCGTATTCGGCTTGACCTTCCTGCAACTCCTGCAATAAATTTTGTAACTGCGCGCGGTGTTCTTCAAGGCGTCGTGACACTTCGGCAAATGCCATTTCGGCTTCGTCTTTTTTACGCCGCGTGACTTTTAACAGCGTTTCAAGCTGAAATTTAAACTTTTTCATCGGCTTACACTAAAACTGCGGCGCGTTTGGCAATGATAAATTCTTCGACGCGCATAAGCATAAAGCAATAGTCTGAAAGGCGATTTAAAAATAATCCGTCGACTTCATGAACTGCCTCAAAACGTGACAGCTTGCAAAATTCTCTTTCTGCGCGGCGTGTCACGGTACGTGCAAGGTCGAGAATTGCGCCGGATTTCGTACTGCCGGGAATAAGAAAGGATTTAAGCGGCGGCAGAAGTTTATCCATTTCGTCCATTTCACTTTCAAGCGTCGCAACGTCACTTTCTTTTATAAGCGCGGGTTTATCCATGCTGGCAAGGTCCGCCATAAGACGCGGCAAAACTTTTTGCAGTTGTAAAATTTTTTCGCGCACCTCTGCAACGTCGGAAAAAGCACGCGCCATACCGAGTACGGAATTAATTTCGTCAACCGTGCCGTAAGTTTGTACGCGCGGGTCGTCTTTCGGAATGCGTTCGCCGGTAAAAAGGCTCGTCTTGCCGTCGTCGCCTGTCTTTGTATAAATTTTCATAGCGTGACTCCCTTTTAAAAATATGAAAAATTTCAGATAAGTGCTGACAAAATTCTACCTGCAAAATCTTTCAAAGTCAATTACGCCGATAATAATTGCCGATTCGTGACAAAAAAAATAGTAAGCAGTAGAAAATTTTTACTGCTCACTACTTACCGGCTACCGGCTAATCGCTACTTGCTAAAAGCTATTTACCATTTTTACCCAATGCCACGCTAATCGGCACCGTAGTTGTCTTGTCATAGCACGTAAATGCATGGTCAACCAATTTTTTGTCAGGCGCGGGAGTTATTGCGCTGACTATCGGCACGATTATCAAGCCCGCCAACATTGCAATGGCACCTGCATTTATCGGTGACTGCATTATTGTCGGAAATTCCGATCTGATTAACATGTTAGCCGTCATTAAAATTGTGCTGAATAAAAAGCACGTCCAACAAGCCGCCGTCGTGACTTTCTTTGAGTAAAGCGAATACATAAACGGCGCCAAGAAAGATCCTGCCATTGCGCCCCACGATATTCCCATTAACTGCGCAATGAAGTTTACCGAGCTGTTGTACTGAATCAGCGCCAATACCGCCGAAATTGCTATGAATACCACGATTAACACGCGCATTATGAAAACTTGCCGCGCCTCACTCATATCCTTCATAAACGCGCCTTTTAAAAGGTCTATCGTCAAAGTTGAGCTTGACGCTATGACAAGTGATGAAAGCGTTGACATTGACGCCGATAAAACCAAAATCACTACAAGCGCTATCATGCCTTCAGTCAAGCCGGAAAGCATTGTCGGTACGATTGAGTCGAAGCCGTTAGCCTTTATGTCAATTTGGTCTGAAAAAAGTCTGCCGAAGCCGCCGAGAAAGTAACAGCCGCCCGCCACGACTACCGCGAATAAAGTTGAGATTATCGTACCTTTTTGAATTGCCTGTTCATTTTTTATCGCGTAGAATTTTTGTACCATTTGCGGTAATCCCCACGTACCCAGTGACGTTAAAATTACCACGAACAATAAATTAAGCGGATCGGGTCCGAAGAATGACGCGAAAATACCCGGCGATGTCGAAACAGTTTCATCAGTGATTCGTGCCAGTCCGTCAAGCGCGTTTATAAAGCCGCCCTTTGATTCAAGTACCGCATAAATTACGGCGCTGATACCTATCAGCATTACAACGCCTTGAATGAAATCGTTAATCGCCGTCGCCATGTAGCCGCCCGCTATTACGTAAACCGCCGTTAAAACCGCCATTAGCGTAATGCAGATTGAGTAATCGATATCAAACGCCATACCGAAAAGGCGCGAAAGTCCGTTATAAAGTGACGCGGTGTATGGAATCATAAAAATAAAAATTATGATTGACGCACCGATTTTCAATGCGTCCGAGCCGAAACGCTTACCGAAAAATTGCGGCATTGTCGCGGAGTCAAGGTGCTGTGACATTATCCTTGTGCGTCTGCCCAAAATAAACCACGCCATTAATGAGCCGATTAACGCGTTGCCGATACCTGCCCACGTCGCCGCGATGCCGTACCGCCAGCCGAATTGTCCCGCGTATCCTACAAACACTACCGCCGAAAAATACGAAGTGCCGTAAGCAAACGCAGTAAGCCAGGGACCGACCGAGCGTCCGCCCAATACAAAACCGTCTACGTCCGTAGTATGCTTTCTGCAGTAAAGTCCTATTCCGATTAACACCGCGAAATAGACTACCAATAACAGTATTTTCATTAAAGTTTTTTCCTCTCAAATAAAATTTTTACTTATCAATCAAAATTTTACTTATCAATCAGGCTACCATTTGCTCCGCCATTTCTTCGTAGTACTTATAAAATTTTTCTTCCGTCGTGTCGCCGTGAATGCCTAGTTGCAAGATTTGACCGTTAGTGTTGTCGAAAAGCACGGAAAAGCCCAATTCCGGCTCGTACTTCTTTCTGCCGCCGTAAAAATAAATGTAAACCGTTTTATAGTCATTGCTTATGCTGTATTCGGGATTGCCGCAAAAATTTTTTACGATTCGGATATTGCCGCCTACACGAAAGCCTGAAGGCGAATGCCAGCCGTTATTGTTTCTCACAAGTATGGATTGAATTTTTTCTTCCAGCGTGTTGTACTTAATGAAGACGCTGTCGCCATACCTGCACATTCGATTTTCTTCAAAGCCCATACCGTCTTCCGTCGGCGTGCCGTAAATTCTTTTCATCTCGGCAACACTTGAACCGTTTGTAAGTCCGCCCAAGTACATTTCATCGCGTGACATTTTAGCGTCACAGTCGGTAATCTGCGCGAATAAAATTACGGCGGCAAGTATCGTAATGCCAAAAGTTTTTTTCATAAATTATTTTACCTTTTTCATAAATTACCGTACCATTTCCGCCATAATCGATTCAAAACTTTCCTCAAACGTCGCAAAATCCGTGTCGCCGTAAATTCTCATCTCGGTAATAATTCCGCTCGCGTTGCTGAATACGATAAAAAATCCTGCCGTGCGAAAAGTTTCATGCACAGCGGGATTATGCGTGTAAACAAAGTAGCAGTAAGCGGTTTTTGTGCCGCCGTTTTTTGTATATTCCGGCGTCGCGTGATTTTTAAGCCAATCCGAAATGTTCATGCCCACGGTAATGCCGTCGTCACCTGTCCAATTGTCACTGCGCTGATTTACGGTAATGACTTTAATCTGTCCGCTACTTTTATCGTAGGTGATTCGTGCGCCGTCGGCGTATTCGCAAGATTCGTAGCCTTCAGTGCCGAAAAAAATTGCGTCGGGTTCACCGTGAATATTTTTCATTTCAGAAATTTTTGACCCGTACGTCAAGCCGCCTAAATGAATTTCGTACGGCGCGATCATTGCGTTGCAGGTATTAAATTGCGTCGCGATAAATGCGGCTAAGCTTATAAACGCGATAAAAAATTTTTTTAACATAGTAGTCACCTCTAATTTAGCTTACAGCTGTCAGCTTTCAGCTTGCAGGACTTCTCTATCTGTTAGCTAATCATTAAAAATCATATAAGACAAAGTGCCGCCAATAATTTCTTCAAAGCTTGTATCGGCAGTGTCGCCGCCAATTTCCAATTCATTAATCTTGCCGCTGGAATTGTCAACGCCGATAAAAATTCCGAAGTCACGCACATTTCTTTTTAAAATGTCGTCATATTTTTCATGAGCGTAGCAATAAGCGGTTCGCGTTTCGCCGACCTTTTTGTAATCGGGTTCGCCGTACAATTTTACCGCGTCAGAAATTTTACTGCCTATGCCGATACCTGCAGGTGTCGTCCATTCGGTATTTTTCAAAGTCTTCACGCCGTGAATTTTTTGCGTGTCGCGGCTGTAGTGAATCAACACGAGATTTTCAGTGCCGTAAACATAAGTTTCGGCAAATTCATAGCCGTTATAATTTGCCTCCGGTTTTCCGTGCAGTTCAATCAATTTGTCAATCGACGTGCCGTAGCCGATACCGCCCAAGCAAATTTCGTCAGGCGGCATTTTAGCGTTGCAAATTGAAATCTGCGCGGCTAAAAAGGCAATTACGCTGAACGCCGTCGCCGCCAAAAATTTATTCATAAAAATTCCCCCCTTTATAAAAACGCACAAAGTATAGTATAACGAAAGTGTTACGTCAATGTTGTTAGGGGTTAGGGTTTAAGTGTTAGCTTTTAGGCTGAAAATTAAACCCTAGACCCTAATCCCTAAATTAATTTTTGATTTTATGAAATGACTTTGCTATAATTTTTAATGATTATTTTTCAAAGGAGATATTTAAGTTGAAAGAGTTAATGTTGGGAAATAAGGCGTTGGCGCGCGGCTTGTACGAGGCGGGAGTTTGTTTCGTGTCGAGTTATCCCGGTACGCCGTCAACAGAAATTACAGAAGAAACCGCAAAGTACGATGAAATTTATTGCGAATGGGCGCCGAATGAAAAAGTTGCAATGGAGTCAGCTTTCGGCGCGTCATTAGCAGGACGCAGAGCTTTTTGCGGACAAAAACACGTAGGCTTAAATGTCGCCGCCGACCCGCTTTTTACAATGTCTTACACCGGCGTAAACGCGGGACTTGTTGTAGTTGTGGCTGATGATGCCGGTATGCACTCTTCGCAAAATGAACAGGACAGTCGCCGCTACGCAATCGCCGCGAAAGTGCCAATGCTTGAGCCGTCCGATTCTGCGGAGGCGTTGGAATTTACCAAACTTGCCTACGAAATTTCCGAGCAATTCGACACTCCGGTAATTATAAAAATGTGTACGCGCGTTGCACATTCTCAATCTATCGTGGAAACAGGTGACCGCGCAGAGTTCAAAAAATCCTACGAAAAGAATATTCCCAAGTACGTAATGATGCCGGGCAATGCGAAAAAGCGTCACCCCGTTGTTGAAGAGCGTACAAAAAAGTTGCAGACATACGCCGAGACGACGCCGATTAACCGCGTTGAAATTTCTTCTGACGAAATCGGTATTATCACCGCGTCGACGTGCTACCAATATGTCAAGGAAGTTTTCGGCGAAAGTGCAAGCGTCTTGAAATTGGGAATGACAAATCCTCTGCCGGACGAGCTTATAAAAAATTTTGCGTCGAAGGTTAAAAAGTTGTACGTGGTTGAAGAGCTTGACGACGTTATTGAAAGTCACATTAAGGCGCTTGGAATTGCCGTTGAAGGTTCAAACATTTTGCCGCGCATTGACGAATTTTCACAAAATCTCATTGCAAAATCTTTCGGACGTGAAATTCATGAAGGCATAAAGCTTGATGACGAAATTCCCGCGCGTCCGCCGGTAATGTGCGCAGGTTGTCCACATCGCGGACTTTTTTACACGCTGAAAAAGCGTAAGTGCATTGTACTCGGCGATATCGGCTGTTACACTTTGGGTGCCGTGCCGCCTCTTTCAACCATTGAAATGACTTTGTGTATGGGCGCATCAATCGGCGCAACTCACGGCTTTAACAAAATGCTCGGCGCTGAAAGTGAAGGCAAGACCGTTGCGGTTATAGGCGATTCAACTTTCATGCATTCCGGTATGACGGGACTTGCAAACGTCGCTTACAATCAGTCCAACTCTACCGTGATAATTTTGGACAACTCCATAACCGGTATGACGGGACATCAGCAAAATCCCACGACCGGCTACAATATCAAGGGGGATCCTGCAGGCAAAATTAATTTGGAGCAACTCTGCCGCGCTATGGGCATTAACCGCGTGAGAGTGGTTGACCCGTACAATTTGAAAGAGTGCGACGAAGTTTTAAAAGAGGAACTTGCCGCGCCGGAACCTTCCGTAATAATTTCGCGTCGTCCCTGCGCGTTGCTGAAATATGTAAAGCACAACCCGCCGCTTAAAGTCGACGCCGAAAAATGTATCGGCTGTAAATCCTGCATGAAAATCGGCTGTCCCGCAATTTCAATGAAAGACGGTAAAGCTGTTGTCGACGCAACTCAATGCGTGGGATGTAATGTCTGTTCGCAACTTTGTCCGAAAAAAGCCTTTGTCAACGCGTAATGAAATTTCTAACATCTACAAACTAATCCCTAGCTCCTAACCCCTAGCCCCTAATATCGAGGTGATAAAAATGACAGAATTGAGAAACGAGGCAATTTCTTTAGTTGAAAAAATGCCGGAAGAATATTTGCTTGCAATCGTTCAGTATGCACGCCGTTTTGAAGATAAAAGCTTTGCAGATACTCAAGCTATGTTTGCAAAATGGGCAATGCCATTAACTTAAGCGACACGGTAATTAAAGCTAACTGGATAAAC
>CAMJNB010000015.1 GCA_946407175.1 uncultured Selenomonadales bacterium
AAATAAATTTAAACTCTGTGACAAAATATTAAAAATTTCTAAAAATTTTTTGTGTAATTTTTCTGAAAAAGAAGGAAGTTAAAACGTAACGGCGAATAGGTAAAAAAAGAAAGACAAGTTGCCGAAATGCAACGGTTTTTAGTGAAGTGTTATAAAAGACAGGAGATGGTTTTTAATGACTGAAGCGACAACCACAATCGAAAACAAAACCGGTATTCATGCGCGTCCCGCGTCGGTCTTCGTGCAGACTGCATCCAAGTTCAAATCCAAAGTTCAAATCAAGGCTAAGGGCAAAACCGTTGACGCGAAAAGCATCCTCATGATCATGAGCATGGGCTTGACCAAAGGCACGGAAATCACCCTTTCGGCAGACGGACCGGACGAAGCGGAAGCTGTAGCAACTTTGAAGAAACTCGTTGACGACAAATTTGGCGAAGAGTAAGACTTAATCACGCCGCAATTTTTTCGGGGAGGAGGGAGGATAATTTCTTCCCGCCTCCTTTTTGATATAACAATGAGAGGTATATTTTTATGGCAAACAAAATTAAAGGCAAGGGCGTAATTTCCGGCGTCGCAGTCGGAACGATTTTGTTGGCAGGTCAAAACCTTGACGGCTATCTTGTAAACTATCAGCCGGGTACAAAAGCGGCGGAAAAGAAAAAAGCGGCACAGGCGCTTGTAAAAGTTGCCGAAAATCTCAAAGCTACGATTGACGACTACACGGAAAAAGGGCTTAAAGAGCAGGCAGGCATTCTTGAAGCGCACCGCCTTTTAATCGAAGATCCCGCGATTAGCGAAAAAGTTGAAGAAGAAATCGAAGCTACCGGCAACGCGCCGAAAGCTGTACTCAACGCTTACGAATCCAACGCGCAGATTTTCGAGGCAATGGAAGACGAATACTTCAGAGGTCGCGCCGTAGATATGCGTGACGTCGGTAAACGTATTGCCAAATTCTTGCTCGGCATAAAAGACCCTGAAATCGTCGGCAAAGTCATTGTTGCCGGTAAAGAAATTGAACCTTCCGTCATCGCGGGACTTCCTACCGATAAAATCGCAGGCGTCATTCTCGGTGCAGGTTCAACTACCGCCCACGCAGTTATTATTGCGAAAACCCGCGCCATTCCCACAGTTGTCGGCGTTGGTGACGGCATTGAGCAAATGGCTAACGGCGATCCCGCTATCCTCGACGGTGAGACCGGTGAAATTTTGATTCGTCCTTCTGACGAAGAGCGCGTAAGCTACAACGAAAAAATTAAAAAGCAGGAAGAACTTAAAGCGCATTACGCCGAACTTAAATCCCTTCCCGCGAAAACTCTTGACGGCACTGAAGTTGAACTCGTTGCCAATATCGGTTCACCTGATGACGCCGATGCCGCTATCAAAAACTTTGGCGCTACCGGCGTTGGTCTTTTCCGCTCCGAATTTGTATTCATGGGCAAACAGGACATTCCGAAAGAAGAAGATCAGTTCAAAGAATACAAAGCCGCAGTTGAAAAATGCGCAACCGTCACGCATGGCGAAGGTCTCTGTGTCATTCGTACAATGGATATCGGTGGCGATAAACCCCTGCCTTACATTCAAGTCGGCGAAGAAGAAAACCCGTTCTTGGGCTATCGCGCAATTCGTATCAGCTTGCAACGCCGTGACCTCTTCATGCCGCAGTTGAAAGCTATTCTGCGCGCAGGTAAATTCGGCAAAGCCGCTATCATGTTCCCGATGGTTATCAACGTCAAAGAGTTCCTCGACGCCAAAGAATTTGTCGAAGAGGCAAAGCGCGAATTGGTACAGGAAGGCAAAGAGTACGCGGATAACGTTCAAGTCGGCATAATGGTTGAAACTCCCGCCGCCGCAGTTATGGCTCCGGTACTTGCAAAGTACGTTGACTTCTTCTCAATCGGCACCAACGACCTTGTACAGTATACGCTGGCTGTTGACAGAGGCAACGCGCAGATTTCTTACCTTTACAACCACTTCAATCCCGCCGTACTTCGTCTCATTAAGCGTACTATCGAATCTGCAAACAAAGAAGGCAAATGGGCCGGTATGTGCGGCGAAATGGCGTCCGATCCCAACGCGGCTATCCTTCTTATGGCTATGGGCATTAAAGAATTGTCCATGAGTGCACCTTCCATTCCGAAAGTCAAAGAGCGCATTCGCAATATCACTTTGTCTGACGCTAAGAAGATTCTTGAAAAAGTTATGGAAATGGAAGACGGCGACGAAATTAAGAAGTACTTGGCTACTATCGGCTAATCAATAGCTTAATTAATCAGTTAATCAATCGCTTAAACCATAAATCACGTATAAAAAATTAAGTCTGTCGTTCGACCGAGCGGCAGGCTTTTTTTGGTGCGAAGAATTTAAATGAATCGGACTTGCAAATTTAAATTTATAAATTTTTTTCCGCCTTCTACGTAAATTTTTCCAAATTCGTGTCGGCTCATTGACGGCGTTTCAAGTCGCGTATTGTTCAGCAGATAATTTTCAAAACTGTTTCTGTCGTGCAAATGGTACGCCAAAACTTCGCCGCTTTCTTTAACGATTATATAGCCGCCGTTCGCCTCGTCTACGCCGTTCCATATTTTGGCAGGTCTCAATCCCAATGCAACGGCGCATAAAAATTTTTTCACTTTGTGAGGATATAAATTTTCCGCTTTTAATTTCAAAGTGTCTCTTACGTCCAAAATGTTTGCAAGTTCCGCACAATTTGCAATGCCTTCGCGGTAATAAACTTTCAGCATTTCTGCCAAAAAACTTTCCATTTGCGTATCAATGAACATCAGATTTTTTGCAAAAGTTTCATTCAGCACCGAATCAAATTTTAATTCGGAAATTCTGTTTATCCTGTCACGAATTTTAGTTTTAGTGTTAATGCGGTTAATTTCTTCAACTTCATTGTCGGCAACGCCGAAAACTTCAAATTTAAAATTGGTTGCCCTTGACGCATTTAAAAGAGTCGGAGAATCTCCTAAATCTGACTTTATGGAAAATCCGCAAATCCTGTCCAAATTTGTAAATGGGTCGTGAACTTCAATATTTATGTCTGTCTTATCTGCCGAGTCCGCTTTAATCTTTTGGCACTTCAAATTATTCATCAAATTTTCGGCGCCGTCTATTTCAAATGCACCTTTCCCCTGTCCATGAATTATTGCCTCATAAAAAAATTTCGCCGCATTTGCAAGCTCCGAAGTTGAAATTTTTCTTACAAATGCGCCGTTAAAATATACTTCAATATTATTCTTTTTACTTTGCCGATATTCAATTTTACTTGATTTATTTTCTGTACGGAAAATTTTTAAAACCGGCAACCAGCAACGCTCGTTTTTCTGTATGTCTTCTGTTGCAGCGTAAATTTTTCCGTCAGCAAGCAATTTTATCAAAACGTACAGCTCGCTCCAATCGCCTTTGTTTCCTGAAATATTCATTCGAGCACCTCTTTAATTTTTTTTGCAATTTCCGTAATAACATTTATTGAAACTGTATTTCCAAATTGAGTATAAAGATGAGTATCCGCTACAACTAAATTAAAATCTTCGGGAAAACCTTGTAATCTTGCCCATTCTCTCGGTGTAAGCTTACGAATATTTTCTTTGTTAATCTCACCTTGTATTCTTGTCATAGGCTCAAGTGAATGTTCTCGGTCATCAATAATTAAATTTTTTTCTCGTCCCATTCCTCCGCAAACTAAAGCACCTGCAATTCCGTCCAAATCTCTGACAATGTATCCGAAACCATTTCCTGCGTCCATATGTCTTTTTTTATGTCTACGTAAACTTTCAACGTAATTTTCGCTTAAATAATATTTTGAAGGAATAGGAGCATCTTCCAAAATATCCTTAAGCGTAACCTTTTCATTTTTAGGTTCGGGAAATTTAAACTTTGAATCATCAATATCATTTCTAAAACAGACAATATAAATTCTTTCTCGGTTTTGTGCAAGTCCGAAATCTTTGCTGTTCAAAATTTTGTAATGAACTTTGTAGCCTAATTGTTCAAATGCATCGCAAATAATTTTAAAAGTTCGACCTTTATCGTGAATCACAAGACCTTTTACATTTTCGCAAAAAATAACTTTTGGATTGTGTTTATTACAAATTCTGACAACTTCCCTAAACAGCGTTCCTCGATAATTGCCGTAATAATCGTCGTCAAACCCCTGCTTTTTTCCGGCAATAGAAAAAGCTTGACAAGGAAAACCGGCAAGACAAATATCAAACTCGGGAATAGTACCTTCTTCAATTTCTCTGATATCGCCGCTTATTTCAAACTTATCCTCAAAATTTTGCTCATAAGTTATTCGTGCGTAAATGTCAATTTCGCTTACAAAAACAGTTTCTGCACTTTCGCCGAAAGCTTTATCAAAACCGAGACGAATGCCGCCGATTCCTGCGAACAGGTCAATCATTTTGTATTGCGACATTTCGCCACCTCCAATTTTCTTTGCGCTATTGCCTCCGCAATTTTTTTTAAGCAACCTTCAACGTCTTTTTTTATCTCTTTGCCGAAAAAGCGTAAAACAAGCCAGCCGTCTGCCGCCAAACGTTCATTAACTTCTTTGTCACGAGCGATATTGCGTTCAATTTTTTTAATCCAAAAATCTTGATTGGATTTAAAATCGTGTTTACGATTTTCCCAGTCGTAGCCGTGCCAAAATTCCGAATCGCAGAAGACGGCAATTTTCAAGCGCTTGAAAAGTATGTCGGGACAGCCGAAAACTTCACGCACATTTTTTCTGTATCTGAAACCGGCGTGCCAAAGAGCGCGGCGCAATTTCAATTCAATCTGCGAATCTTTGTTGCGGACGTGTTGCATATTTTTTCTGCGCTGTTCTTTTGTAAGTTTATCCATAATTTTCATCTTCTTTTCATTTTAATTTCATTCTACCGGACTTAAATTGCCTTGTCAAAAAATTTGCGCGTGAAAAAATTTTTTAATATAATCAATTCAAATTAAAAGGCGGGAGGTGCGGTTTTTTGCAGGATTATCGGCATGGCGGGCTTGTCTACGATTCGGCAGGTCAAGTGGCATTTAAATATGACTTCAGCGCGAACATAAATCCGCTGGGACTTTCCGACGCGGTTAAACAGGCGCTTATAAAAAATATCGGCGGTGTGGTGCATTACCCCGACCCTTCGGCGGCAGAATTAAAAAATGCCGTAGCAAATCGTTACGGCGTAGCGAAAGAAAATTTGGTGCTACTCAACGGCGCGGCGGAATTTTTTTATCTCTATTGCAACGTTGTCAAGCCGCGAAAAATTTTAATTCCTGTACCGAGCTTTTCAGAGTACGAAAAGGCGGCACGTGCTGTCGGAGCTTACGTGGAGCATTTTTATCTGCGCGAAGAGAATAACTTTGAATTAGACGCGGAAAAAATTTTGGCTAAGGTGACGGCTGAAAAATTTGACTGCGTAATAATCGGACGTCCCAACAATCCTACCGGCAACATAATTTCACTTGACGCGGTTCAAAAAATTTCACGCGCCGTAAAAATTTTGGTGGACGAATCATTTATAGATTTTATGCCGATTGAATCTGCGCGGCAACTTGTCAACGCCAATATTGCAACGGTACAATCGCTGACAAAAATTTTCGCTATACCGGGTCTGCGTTTAGGTTTTGCGGTAGTTGAAAAAAATTTAGCGGAGCGATTAAATTTTTCAAAGGACGTATGGAACGTGAACTTTTTGGCGCAAAAGGCAGGCGTCGCGGCACTTGCCGACAAAAAATTTTTACGTGACACGCGCACTTGGCTTGACGCAGAAAAAAAATACTTCGCGGCAAAGTTAAAAACACTGCCGAATGTAAAAGTTTTCGCGCCTACCGTAAATTTCGTTTTGCTTAAGCTAAAGTCACGTGACGCGGCAAATTTCGTGGTACAAAGATTACGCGAAGAAAAAATTTTGGTACGAAGTTGCGGCAATTTCGCGGGACTTGATGAAAGATTTTTACGGCTGGCAATACGGCTCCGCGCAGAAAACGAGTTTATTTTTGACAGACTGAAAAATATTTTGGAGGGGTTGACGTGGTAGAAATAGTTTTGATTCGGCACGGCTTGACGCTGTGGAATGATGAAGGGCGTATTCAAGGCATTTCAAATACTGAACTTGCGCCGGAAGGTTTAAGACAGGCGGAACTTTTGGCGAAACATTTTCCCTTCGACAAGGTGGACGCGATTTATTCAAGCGACCTTTCACGCGCTAAAAATACCGCGCAGTTTTTGGCAGATAAATTCAATTTGCCGCTACAAACTACAGCTGGACTGCGTGAAATTGATTACGGCGAATGGGAAGGCAAGAGTTTTGCAGAGCTTAAAAAAAATGATTCGGACAGGCTGAAAACTTTTTTCACGGCTCCGCATAAGCTTGAACTTAACCGCGCAGAGAGCTTTCAACAGGCTCAGGTACGTGCTATGAATGAGTTAAACCGAATTATCACGCGGCACGAATCTGCGGGCGAAAATCGCGTTGTATGCGTCGCTCACGGTACCATAAGCCGCTTGATTCTACTGGGCATTTTGGAAATACCGCTGAAAAATTTATGGCGGCTGAATCAGTTCAACACGGCGGTGAATGTTTTTCGCGTTGACGACGGCAATTTCACGGTGAAACTTATAAACAGTATCGCTCACTTGGCGTAATTTCTACCTGCTACCAGCTAAAAGTTACCAGCTACCAGCTAAAAGTTACCAGCTACCAGCTAATCCCCGCCGTCACTTGGTCGAATGTCGCGCCGTCTGCAAAATGCTTTTTATGCGCCGTCACCCAACCGCCGAACACCTCATCAACAGTGAAAAGCTTAAGCGGCTTAAAAATATGTTCGTACTTCGCCAAAATCTTGCGATTGCGCGGGCGATAAAAATTCTGCGCGGCAATTTCCTGCCCCTCGTCCGAATAAAGGTAGTTCAAATATTCCGTAGCAAGTTCGCGCGTCCCCTTTTCATCGACAATTTTGTCAACAATGGCAACGGTCGGCTCGGCAAGAATGCTGATACTCGGCGTAACAATTTCGTAGGCGTCGGGGTGATCCTGCATTGACAGCAACGCTTCATTTTCCCACGCAATTAACACGTCGCCCTTGCCGTCATGTACAAAGCTCAACGTCGACCCCCGCGCGCCGCTGTCCAACGCCACGACGTTCAAAAAAATTTTTCGCATAAAATCTTTTACCGCATTTTCATTGTTGCCAAATTCTTGAGTCGCATATTCCCACGCGGCAAGATAACCCCACTGCGCACCGCCGGAAGTTTTGGGATTAGGCATTACAATTTCAACGTCATCACGCGCCAAATCGTCCCAGTCAGCTATATTTTTTGGATTGTCCTTGCGTACAAGAAACACTATCGTCGAAGTGTAGGGGCTGGAATTGTCGGGAAATTCATTTTGCCAACCGCCGCGAATCAGCCCCGCATTTTTTATGTCAATCACGTCATAAGCAAGTGCAAGCGTCACGACATCGGCGTCCAAATTGCCGTCAATAACTGCACGCGCCTGCTTGCCGCTACCGCCGTGAGATTGCGTCAAATTAACTTTGCCGTGACCTAAATTTTTTTCCCAATACACTTTAAATTTTTCGTCATAATCCGCGTAAAGTTCGCGTGTAGGATCGTAGGAGACATTTAAAAATACCGTGTCTTCGTGTAATTTCGACGCGGCATCATCAGTGCAACCTGTCATAAATCCTGCGAAAAAAATAATTCCTGCCGCAAATAATATTTTTAGTAGTTTTAACGTTGTGGACATTTTATTTATCTCCGTGTGACGAAATTTTTTAATGCCGAAAGTTTACTGATTCAATGCTGAAAGTTTACTCTTTTTTATAACTTAAGGCAATATTTTTTAATTGAGGGTACTGATATTTTGAATGAGGATATAAAAATTTCTGCGTGCTACATTGTCAAGAATGAAGAAAAAAATTTGCGCACGTCGCTTGAAAGTCTGCAATACGCGGTTGACGAAATTATTGTTGTCGACACCGGCTCGACAGATAACACGTTGGAAGTAGCGAAGAGTTTCGGTGCTGTGATTTTTAATGAAATGTGGCACGATGATTTTTCCGCGCCGCGTAACATTGCGCTGGATTATGCGGAAGGTGACTGGATAATTTTTCTTGACGCAGATGAGTATTTCACGGCGGAGACGGCTAAAAATATTCGCAGTGTCATTGAAAATATCGGCGAAGAAAATATCGGCGGCTTGTTGATTCACCTTGTCAACATTGACGTTGAAAATGACAATCGCGTTATGGACAGCGCCTTTGTACTGCGAATTTTTCGTAACCTGCGCGGTCTGCAGTATGTCGGCAAGATTCACGAGGAATTGAAGTGGTTCGGTAAAAACCTGCCGAATATGATTTCAATACCGCCGCAAATTTTGACGCTGTACCACACAGGCTATTCTGCGACACTGAATAAAGCTAAGGCTGAAAGAAATTTGAAATTGCTTTTGGAGGAGTTAAACGCTACCGACACACCGGAAAGAGTTTATGGACATATCGCACAGTGTTATCACGGGCTTGACGATTTTATTAACGCTGAAAAATTTGCACGGCTTGACATTGCGGCAGACGTTGAGTCAACCTATTCAAGCAGGTCATACCGAATTTTGCTTGACGTGTTGGCGCGTGATGAAAGTCGGATTTCCGAGCGTACCAATGCGGCAAAATTGGCGGTACAAAAATTTTCTGCGTTGCCGGACTTTTACGCGGAGCTTGCTGAATGTTACGCCGCGCAGAAGGATTTTAAATCTGCGGTAATTGCAATGCAGACGGCGCTTGAAAAATTTAAAACTTACGACGGCATGGAGCCTTCCATTTTTAACACGGAAATGGCAGATTTAGCGCAGGATAAAATAAAAATTTGGACGTAAGTCGGTAGCAAGTAGCGGGTAGCCGCTAAAAAAATCGGCGCGGATGTACCGTAGCTGCGTACGTAAAAGTTAGACTTATATAACCTTTGTGCGTACGTAAAAGTTTAAAACACGACAAGGTAAGCGTACTACATCCGCGCCATGTTTCTTTTGTTACTTTTCTTTGCGCCAAAGAAAAGTAAGTTCAAACCGCCAAAGAAAAAGTAAGTTCAAATAAAAATGTTGTTACTAAATTTAATTTTGCGCAAAAAAATACTGCCCGAAGGCAGGGAGTTTTTTTATTAAAGTCGGATTAATGTTGCATCCATTCAGGAATGTCAATACCGAAGTCATTGTCATTTTTACGATTTTGTTGGGGATTTTGTTGGGGATTTTGTTGCGGAGACTGTTGTTGAGGTTGTTGCGGTCTTTGCGGGTACGGTTGTTGTTGCGGTTGATTTTGCCATTGCGGCTGTTGCGGGCGTTGTTGAGGTTGCTGACGATTGGGCGGGGGTTCAAAGCCGCCGCCGAAGTTACCGAATGTAGGAAAAGGCGTTATCGGCGCGTTAGAGCTTGGGCGTCTTTGCTGATTCGGCATTTGACGTTGCATTTGAGGCGGTTGCATTCTTGCAATGGTATCTGCAACGCTGTCAGGTTCATTGTCAAAGCGTGTTGCGATAATCGTAACGCTGACTGTTTCGCCCATAGATTCATCAATGGACACGCCCCATAAAATTTCCGCTTCGGGGTACGCCGCCTCTTGCACGGTAGTTGACGCCTCGTAAATTTCGTACATCTTTAAATTGTCCGTAGCGCCCATAATATTTAAAAGTATCGCGTGTGCGCCTTGAATGCTGGTTTCAAGTAACGGCGAATCTATAGCGGATTTTACGGCGTTCATTGTAGCGTTTTCGCCGGTAGCCTCACCAATACCCATAAGCGCCGAGCCTGAATTGCTCATAACCGTTTGCACGTCGGCAAAATCCAAATTGACAAGACCCGGTACGGCGATTAAATCTGAAATGCCTTTTACGCCTTGCCTTAAGATATCGTCGGCAATACTGAACGCCTTCATCATAGGCGTTTTTTTGTCGACCACTTGTAAAAGTTTATCGTTCGGAATGGTAATTATCGTGTCAACTTTGCGCTTAAGATTTTCAATTCCCATATCGGCATTTTTTTTACGTTTCGGACCTTCAAAACCGAAAGGGCGAGTAACTACGGCAACAGTCAGCGCACCCAATTCCCTTGCACATTCGGCAACAATCGGCGCGGCACCCGTACCCGTACCGCCGCCCATTCCCGCCGTTATGAAAACCATATCGGATTTGTCCAGCGCCTTTAAAATTTCGTCACGGCTTTCAATCGCCGCTTGTTCGCCAATTTCTGGACGTGCGCCGGCACCAAGACCGCGTGTCAACTTCATGCCGATTTGCATACGCTTGGGAGCAAGTGCCGTCATTAGGGCTTGAGCGTCTGTGTTTATCGCTATGAAGTCAACGCCTTCAAGCCCGAATGAAATCATGCGGTTTACGGCGTTATTGCCTCCGCCGCCTACGCCGATGACTTTTATTTTGGCAATTTTGTCCAAGCCATTGTCGTCTATTTCAAACACATTCTATGCCTCCGTCAAAAAAATTTATTTTCAACCAAAATCGGCGAGGATTCCCCCACTTCTGCAAGTGGGGGAGGAATC
>CAMJNB010000016.1 GCA_946407175.1 uncultured Selenomonadales bacterium
AAACCTATGCGCGAGTCTTTGATATCCATCAGCAACATTTTGCCGACTTCTTGCTTGATAAGTTCCTGCAATTTTTCTATACGCAGTTGATTGCTCATTTTTTTCCGCCTCTTTTGAAACAGTCGGAATAAGAATGAAAAATTAATTCTAAATTCTTAATTCTAGATTCTTAATTCTAGATTCTTAATTCCATTAGTACTTCGCCGCTGTCAAGGTCGAAAATTTTAATATCCTCGTCGGTGATAACGGCGACGGAAGTCTTTTTGTCTTCGCGATTTGTAAGGTACGGTGACGGCGTGCCGGGATTGAGAAAAATCGTATTGCCGCGCTTTTCCAAAACGTTTTTGTGGACGTGACCGGTTATGAAAATGTCGGCTTTAAGATGCTCCGCCATAGAATTTTTTTCCTCGTCACTCATCACTGTATGTCCGTGCGTCAAGACAATTCTTTTACCATTGGCGTAAACGTAAGCATACGGCGCTTGAATAGGCAAGTTGATAACCATTTGATCCACTTCCGAATCGCAGTTGCCGCGACAGATTATAATCGGAATTTCTGAATTGTTGATTCTGTTTGCCAATGCTTTCGGCGCGTAGTCATCGCCCTTGCAGTTGGGATTGTTGGGACCGTGATTGAGTACGTCACCTGCATGCAAAATTAAATCGGCGCCTTCAAAAAATTTTTCGCAAGCCATTACAAAACGTCCTTCGTAGCCGTGCGTATCGCTTATAACACCTATCTTCATTAAAATCGCTCCCTTCAAAAAATCTGCAGAAAAGTATATCAAAAACGCCGAAATTTTACAACAAAAAAACCTTGCAGAATAATTCCGCAAGGTCAGATTGGAGCTTAGAGAGCGTTTAGCTTACAGCTTACAGCTTGTAGCTTACAGACTTCTGAAAGCTAAAAGCTGAAACCTGAAAGCTAATTTTAAGCGCGTTCAATGTAGTTGCCGGTCCGAGTATCAATTCTCAAAACGTCGCCTTCATTGATGAAAAGCGGCACGCGGACAACGTAGCCTGTTTCAAGCGTGGCATTTTTCGTGGCGCCGGTAGCAGTGTTGCCTTTAACAGCCGGTTCGCATTCGGTGACTTTCAATTCTACCGAATTGGGAAGGTTAACGCCGATAATGCGGTCTTTGAAAGTCTGCAGGTTGACTTCCATATTTTCCATAAGATAGTTAAGCGCGTCGCCGAGTTGCTCTTTAGTAAGTTCGGTCTGCTCGTAGGTTTCGGTGTCCATAAAGGTGTAGTTGCCGCCCTCTTCGTAGAGGTACTGCATTTTGCGCGTGTCGAGACGTGCAGGCGGCATTTTTTCATTGGGGTTGAAGGTGCGCTCAACTACGGCGCCTGTTTCGACGTTTTTAATTTTCGTGCGGACAAACGCCGCGCCTTTGCCGGGTTTTACGTGCTGAAATTCGACGACTTGCCATGCACTGCCGTCAATTTCTATTGTCAAGCCCGTTCTGAAATCTGTACTTGAAATCAATGGTAACATCTCCTTTTTATTAGGGGTTAGGTTTTAGGGGTTAGCTTTTAGGGTGTAACTCCTAGCCCCTACTCACTAACACTTTCTTCTTTTTCAAGGTCGATAACTTCCAAATCGCGATAACGCGGCATGCCGGTACCTGCAGGAATAAGTTTGCCGATAATGACGTTTTCTTTCAAACCTATAAGCGGATCTACCTTGCCTTTAATCGCGGCGTCGGTCAAAACCTTAGTAGTCTCTTGGAAACTTGCCGCGCTTAAGAACGAGTCCGTAGCAAGTGACGCCTTAGTAATGCCCAAAAGTATCGGCTTGGCAACCGCCGGCATTTTACCAGCCTCAATCGCCTTTGTATTCGCCGCCTCAAAAACGTTTATATCTACAAATTCGCCGGGCAAAAAGTCTGTGGAGCCGGACTCTTCAATTTTAACTTTGTGCAACATTTGACGCACGATAACTTCAATATGCTTGTCGTTAATCTCAACGCCCTGCGACTTGTAAACCTTTTGCACTTCGTAAACGAGGTAGCGTTGCGTCTCCTTAAGCCCGCAGACGCGCAGAATGTCATGAGGATTTTTGGCGCCTTCTGTAAGTCTGTCACCCGCCTTAACCAAATCGCCTTCTTCAACCAACCTGCGCGACGAGAAAGGTACGGTGTAGTCACGCGGCGCACCGATATCCGGCTTAATGGTAATTTGCGGCAAGTCATTTTTCTCATTAATGCCCATAGTGACTTCGCCGTCAACTTCCGCGATAATTGCGTTATGCTTAGGTTTACGCGCCTCAAAAAGTTCCTCGACGCGCGGCAGACCTTGAGTGATATCGTCGCCTGCAACGCCGCCGGTATGGAAAGTACGCATTGTAAGCTGGGTACCGGGTTCACCGATTGACTGCGCGGCGATAATGCCGACCGCCTCACCGACTTCAACCGGCGTCTGATTTGCAAGGTCACGACCGTAGCACTTAATACAAACGCCGAATTGCGATTTACACGTCAAGACACTGCGAATTTTAACTCTCGGATTGCCGGACGCCTCTTTAACCTTGACAATTTTCTTTGCAAGCTTTTTGTCAATCATATCATTGATTTTGGCAACCGGCTTGCCGTCCGCGTCGAAAATATTTTCTGCAAGGTAACGACCTAAAATTCTGTCCTCAAGCGATTCAATGACGCCGCTGCCTTCGGTTATCGCCTCAACTTCAATGCCGCGTACGTTGTTGTTGCGTACGAAAATTTCGCCGATATCGTTATCCGCCAAAATTTCTTCCACCATGTCATGCGTCAAGCGTTCGCCTTCTTCGTAGGTGTAAAGCGTCAATTCAACCGGTTTGGCAAGCTCCTTGTCAAGAATCTCATGTATGAAGGAATGGAGAAGTTCCTCACGTTTAGTTTCATCGCGCGTACCGAGAGTGATTGTTTCCTGTACGAGAGAGTGACTTGCCGAGTTGGGAGAAGTCAAACTCCTGCCGCGCAGAGTAATTGTTTCGGCGCCGAGTTCACCGATTTTTTCAAGGCATTTGTCATCCAAAATCGTGTCACGCGGTATTACAACTTCGCCTGTTTCGTTATTTATAATATCATCAGCAAGTATACGACCTAAAAGCGCGTCGTTTAAAATTTCCAGCGCGTCAAATGTTTCATGAGCAAGCAAGGCACGTTCCAACTTCAAATTAATTGTGGAAACGTCGCAGTCTTCCTCTCTTACAATTACGTCCTGCGCAACGTCAACAAGGCGGCGCGTCAAATAACCGGAGTCAGCCGTTCTAAGCGCGGTATCGGCAAGACCTTTTCTAGCGCCGTGACTTGAAATGAAGTAGTCAGAAACGCTTAAGCCTTCGCGGAAGTTCGCGGTTATCGGTAAGTCGATAATTTTACCGGAGGGGTCCGCCATAAGTCCGCGCATACCTGCAAGCTGACGCATCTGCTGTTTATTACCGCGCGCGCCGCTGTCCGCCATCATATATATGGGGTTAAACGGATCCATATTCTCCATCATCGCGTCGGCTACGTCTTCCGTCGCCTTATTCCAAAAGTCAACAACTTTTTGATAACGCTCTTCTTCAGATAAAAGACCTTGACGGAATTGACGTTCAACGCGGTCAACTTTTTTCTTGGTGTCGGCAATGATATCTTTCTTTTTCGGCGGTACGATAACGTCGGAAATTGCAACGGTCATACCGGCAAGGCAGGCGTAATGGTAGCCGAGATTTTTAACCTCGTCGATAACCTCCGCCGTAACTGTCGCGCCAAATTCGTCGAAACACGCGGCTACAAGTTTACCAAGCTCCTTTTTATTCATAACCTTGCCGTATTGCCAACTGCCGTCGTCCGCCTTCGTGCAGTAGCGCAGACTGGGTTTAAGCTTTTCATTAAAAATCATTCTGCCGAGTGAAGTTTTTACAAGCAGGTAACCGCTTTTAACTTCCTTTCTCACGTTGTCGGGAAGTTGGTTTACGTTAAGCCGCGCGGTAATTTCCGCCTGCAAGTCAAGCGTTCCCTGCCTATTCGCCATTATCGCTTCTTCAATGCCGGTTACGATTTTACCTTCGCCCTTAGCGCCGGGACGTAACGTAGTCATGTAGTAAGTACCCAAAACCATATCTTGTGTCGGCACGATAATGGGCTTGCCGTCTTTCGGTGCAAGAATGTGATTCGCCGCCAGCATTAATACGCGAGCCTCCGCCTGCGCCTCTGCACTTAAGGGAAGGTGAATCGCCATTTGGTCACCGTCGAAGTCAGCATTGTACGCGGTACAAGCAAGCGGGTGAAGGCGAAGTGCGCGACCTTCAGTCAAAACAGGTTCAAAGGCTTGAATGCCGAGTCTGTGAAGTGTCGGTGCACGGTTTAAAAGCACGGGGTGTTCCTTGATAACTTCTTCCAGCACTTCCCAAACTATCGGTTCTGCGCGTTCAACTTTTCTTTTCGCAGATTTAATCGTAGTGTTGCCGTCGGCGGAAAGTTTTTTCATGACAAAGGGCTTGAAAAGTTCCAACGCCATTTCTTTAGGCAAGCCGCATTGGTGCAGTTTTAATTCCGGTCCTACGACGATAACCGAACGACCTGAATAGTCAACGCGCTTACCGAGAAGGTTTTGGCGGAAACGTCCTTGCTTACCCTTTAACATGTCACTTAAAGATTTCAGTGAACGATTGCCGGGACCGGTTACGGGACGACCGCGCCTGCCGTTATCAATCAGCGCGTCAACCGCCTCTTGCAACATACGCTTTTCATTGCGGACGATTATGTCAGGCGCCTCAAGACCGAGAAGGCGTTTAAGGCGATTGTTGCGGTTAATTACGCGGCGATAGAGGTCATTTAAATCACTGGTAGCGAATCTGCCGCCGTCAAGCTGTACCATAGGACGAAGTTCCGGCGGAATTACGGGAATAACTTCCATAATCATCCATTCGGGACGATTGCCGGATTTACGAAAAGCCTCAACAACTTCAAGGCGGCGAATGGCACGAATACGTTTTTGACTGGACGCGGTTTTAAGTTCTTCGCGCAGTTGCTTACTCATTTCGTCCAAGTCCAATTCGCGCAGAAGGTATTGAATAGCCTCCGCGCCCATACCGACTTTGAAATTTTTTCTGCCGTACTTTTCGCAAGCCATACGGTATTCGCTTTCAGTGAGAATTTGTTTTTTTTCAATCTTTTTTTCGGACTTGTCATTAACAACGACATTTTCCGGCGCTTCAAGTACGATATAGGAGGCAAAGTAGAGAACCTTTTCTAAGTTTCGCGGCGAAATGTCGAGAATAAGTCCCATTCGGCTGGGTATGCCTTTAAAGTACCAAATGTGCGAAACGGGCGCGGCAAGTTCAATATGCCCCATGCGTTCACGGCGCACTTTTGCCCGCGTCACTTCAACGCCGCAACGATCGCAGATTATTCCCTTGTCACGAACTCTTTTATATTTTCCGCAGTGGCATTCCCAATCGCGCGTAGGTCCGAAGATGCGTTCGCAAAAAAGTCCGTCACGCTCCGGTTTAAGCGTACGATAATTAATCGTCTCCGGCTTTTTCACTTCACCGTGCGACCATTCGCGGATTTTTTCCGGCGATGCCAGTCCCACGCGCATTGAATCGAAAACATTTACGTCAAGCATGGTAATTCCTTTCACTAAAAAAAATATTTATATCAGCTGGCTTAGTTGCTAAGTTTTTTTACGGCGGAAAAAAATCTTTCCCGCCGTGCATTTAGTTATTTTAATGTTTTAATTAATTCTAGTCAAGATATTTGTTAGGGATTAGGGGCTAGGAACGAGGAACTAGGATTTTTAATTACGTCTTACGCATTAATTCTTAATTCTACATTCTTCATTCTTAATTCAATAAAAGTCATTGCTATTTTCAGAATGTTTGTGTTATAATTCGCATGAAAAGTTAGATTTTTTTGTAAGGAGTGATTTAGATGAGTCCCGGTAAAATTTTTAAGAGAGTGGCAACATTTTGCTTAGCTCTTGCGGTAGCTGTAGGAGTTGCCGGTTGCGGCGGCGGACAATCCGGCGAAAACTTCGTAAACATTGCTACCGGCGGTACGGCGGGTACTTATTACCCGATAGGCGGCGCCATTGCCGATATTATTAACAAAGACGTTAAAGACGTTAATGCCAGCGCTCAAAGTACGGGCGCGTCTGTTGCCAACATCAATATGCTTAGTGACCGGCAGGTTGATTTGGCGATTGTTCAAAACGATATCGCTTACTACGCCTTGAACGGTACTGAAATGTTTGAAAAGAAAATTGAAAACCTGCGCGGCGTCGCATCACTCTATCCCGAAACTTGCCAATTCGTAACGCTTGAAGGTTCCGGCATTAATTCAATCGCCGACCTTAAAGGCAAAAGAGTTGCAGTAGGTGCGGCAGGTAGCGGCGTTGAAGGCAACGTTCGCCAAATTCTCAAAGCTTATGGAATGACTTATGACGATATAAACCCGCAATTCCTTTCATTCGCCGAAGGTGCTACCGCGCTTAAAGACGGCACGGTTGACGCCGCTTGCCTTACGGCAGGTTATCCTACCGCCTCTGTACAGGATATCGCGTCACAAAAACAAATTCGCCTGATTCCGCTTGATTCCGACAAAATCGACGCACTCATTGCAGATTATCCCTTCTACACAAGAACTTCAATTCCGGCTAACACCTATCAAGGTTTCAGCGCCGAAGTTCCTACCGTCAGCGTAATGGCTATCCTCATTACCACCGACAAAATGACGGATCAGCTCGGTTATGACATTACTAAGGCGATTTTAACCAACACCGATAAACTTTCTGCCGCGCATTCTGCCGCGAAGGCTATCAGCAAAGATACCGCGCTTAACGGTATGAATTTTATTAAGATGAATCCCGGCGCAGAAAAATTCTTGAAAGAAAAATAATTAGTAGCCGGTAGCTCGTAGCTGGTAGCTCGTAGCTCGTAGCTGATGAATAATTTACAAGTTACCGGATAAAAGCTAATCGCTAATAACTAATCGCTCCGAATGTTGGAGCTTTTTTTTTGCAACGAAAGGATTTCTTATGCGTATTGCAATTTTTGAAAACATTATGACTGAAGGCGGTCACGAAGTCGACTTCGACAGAATTTTGGTTGAAGAATTTTTAGCACTCGGTCACGACGTCAAATTTTACGTTCCCGCCAATTTTATTTTTAAATTCGATTACAAAGTTCCCGCCGTCAAACTCGCAGGTGACGCAGTGATTTACAGCACGTCGCGCGGCTTAAAAAAAATCGCCGCATCAATCAAGCGTGAAATTAATCGGCAACGTTGGTACAGTCAGCTTTTCGACGCACAAAAAAATTTCGACGCGCTAATTGTTCCGACTTCCACCTACCGTTACCTGCGCGCACTCAATCACAACAGCTTAAAAAAAATTTCCGTGCCGCTGATTTTTATCCTGCACGGAATTAATCCCAATGAGTCTGCCAATTTCTTTGAACAGGCAGAAAAACTTTTGCCGTACCGTAACGTAAAACTTTGCGTGTTGACTTTGGATAAAAATTTTTTCGCCGGTAAACCTGCAAATATTTTTCCGACGTACCCGCCGACTTATACGCCGCGTGACGTTAAACTTTTTGAACGGCAGGTTGGTGACGAATTGCAAATTGGTTTTTTCGGTCAATATCGACGTGAAAAAAATCTGCGCGGTCTCCTTGATGTCTTCATTAACGCCGCCTATAAACGCAAGGTCAATCTGCTTGTACAGGGTTCAACAATACATGAAGAAGACGCGGAAGACTTTGAAGAGATTATCGCGCAGTATAAAAATTATAACGGTTTGAGTTTTATGCACAAAAGTTTAATCGGCGCCGATTGGCAACGTGCAATTTTAAATGTCGACGCGCTTTTAATGCCGTACTCTGCGCCGCGTTATCGCTACCATTGGAGCGCCATGCTTTTCAACGCGATAGGCTACAAAAAGCCGGTAATTGCGTCGAGTGAGATTAATCCCGAAGTTTGGCAGGATTACCGAATCGGTGAAACTTTTGAAAGCGGCAACTTGAAAGGTTTGGACGCCGCGCTAAAAATTTTTATTGATAACTTTGATGAAAATGTTGCAACGTACAGACAGAATTTAAATGCCGCCGCGCAGATTTTTTCGCCGCAAAATTTCGCCTTAAACTTAATCAAGCTTTGCAACGGCTAAATTCTGATTCTAAGCGTCGTGGTGGTATTTGGTCTGCATTCAAAATTTCTTTCATTCGGCAATGACACGCGCAGAATAAATTTATCGTTACGCGGCGGTGCGTCCGTCTGATTTTCCGAAACTTGCGGCGTTGCATTTATCGCGTCGGTAGGTTTGGCAGGTGGACTTTCAGTCGGTGAAGTCGAAGTGTCAGCAGGTGTCGCGGCATTTTCAGCGGCAGGTTGACTTTCAGTCGGTGCAGATTCAGCAGGTGTCGCGGCATTTTCAACCGGCGGCGTCTCTGCAGGTGCGGTAACTTCTTCGGCGTAAGCTACTGAAAATAATTTTAATAAGGCTGATTGATTTTCCGCAGGTGCAGGTGTTTCAGTAGGCGCAGGTTCTTTAGCAGGTTCAACAGGCGGCGTATCAGTCGCGGCAGGTGTTTCAGTCGGTGCAGACTCTGTAGCCGCGTTTTCAGCCGGTGCATTTTCAGTAGCAGGTTGACTTTCAGTAGTCGGTAAATTTTCTGCGGCAGGTTCTGTAACTTCAGCCGGTGCAGGTTCGGGCGAAATTTTTTCAATTACAGTGCCGGTCAAGTTGTTGCCGTCAATGCTGTAACTGACAAGTTTGCCGAGCGGAATTTTATTAAACGTCTCTTCGCTGACTTCAGCGGCAAGCCAAAGTTCGTTGCTGTCACCGATTTTCGCAACAACGTCACCTGCTTGTAAGTCTTTTTGCGGTTCGGTTGAATAGTAAATCGTGCCGTCAACCGGCGCAATAATTTCAGTTTCTTGAGCCTCCTGCAGTGCAACATTCAAAGAAAGTTCCGCCTGCTTAATGGCGTTTTCGGCGCCGTACAAAACTGCGGGCGGCGTAGGTTGAAGTTCGTCGACGTATTCAATTTCTTCAACGTAAGTCGTCTCATACCGCACGCTTGATTCAGAATAGGTGTAAGAGGACGAATTAGCCTTCGCGTTTTCGTAGGCTTGTATCGCGGCGTCACGTTGCACAGCACTGACAGCGCCCATTTCAAAAAGTTCACGCATACGGTTTGCGCGTTCTTCCAAGCTTGCCAAATTAGCCGAGCCGCCGCCGCTTGTATGTGAAGATTCGGTGTAAACCGGCGTTTGAACTGCGCGGGTTCGTGTCACGGGGACTTTTACCCAAGTGCCTCTTTGCAACTCTTCATAATTTTGGCGTGCAAGTTCGACGGTACTTTCAAGTTGCTCGATCATATCTTCGGTGACGCTGATTTCAAGCCGCGCTATCACGTCACCGGCTTTAACTTCGTCGCCGTCTTGAAATAAAAATTCGCTGACTCTGCCGTTTACCAAAGTACGCACGGAAACCATTGTACCGGTGACTTTGGCGTTTTCAATTTGTATTTCGCGTACTGCGTGGTAGTGTTCAAAGACGCCGTAACCAATCGCGCCTGCAGTTGCCAAAAGCAGAATCAAGCCGAATTTTATAAAAAATTTTACTTTACCTGAAAGGTCTATCGTTTCCAAAATATTCTCCTTTAGTGAGTAGTCACTATCGATCTATCGATCCATCGATCCAGCCACTATCGATCCATCGATCTATTTCAGCGTTACCAGCGTGGCACCGGCGCCGCCTTCGTCAATGTCGGCAAGTACAAAACTTGCAACGGAATGATGCCTCCGCAAAAAATCTTGTACGCCTTGCCTAAGTGCACCCGTACCCTTGCCGTGAATGATTAAAACCTGCTTAAGCCCGGCAAGTTGCGCGTCGTCAATGAACTTGCCGCAGATAATTTCAGCCTCATCAACCATCATGCCGCGTATGTCCAAATTTCGCGTGACGGTAGAAACTTTTTGCAGTAAAGACGTCGAACCGCGATTTGAACTTGAAACCGGAGTTGAAGTTATCTCGGCGTGACTGATAAATCTGCAGTCAGAAAATTTTACCGTAGTTGTCAAGGCGCCGACCTGCGCGGTAAGTTTGTTGCCGTCCAAGTCGATTGAAAGAATTTTGCCGTTTTGGTCAAGCGGCTTGATATAAACCGTGTCGCCTATTTCGAGAGATTCTTTGTTTATGCGCTTGCCTACGGATTTATCGGCAAGAA
>CAMJNB010000017.1 GCA_946407175.1 uncultured Selenomonadales bacterium
GCCAGTGGCAGATTCAGCGCGGTTAAAAGTTCATAAAGCCTTGCCGCGTCGAGTTGATTCCACATTGAAAAGTTTTGTTCAAGCGTCGTGTCGAAGAGGTGCGGCGCTTGCGGCATGTAGGCGACTTTTGAAATTAGTGATTCGCGTTGCATTTTTGAAATTGGTAAATCGTTCAAAAAAATTTCGCCGTCCGAAGGTGAATTTAATCCCGCCAAAAGTTTTAAAAGCGTCGATTTACCGGAGCCGGATTCGCCTGTCAATGCCGTGACTTTACCGGCGGGAAATTTTAAGGTCACTCCCCGTATTGCGGGGGATTTTTTTTTCGGATAAGTGTAGCTTACTTTATCGACGAAGATTGACGGCGGCATTAAAATTTTTTCCGTGACGCCGATTTTTTCTTCCGACCGCGTTAAAAGTTTTGTAAGTGTTTCATAAGCTGTCTTTGTCGAAACGGCAACGTGAAAGGCGACGCCCAACTTTCTCAGCGGCAGGAAAAATTCCGGCGCGATTAAAAGTAAAAATAAAGCCGCGCCGAAAGTCACACTTCCTGCAACTAAACGCAGTCCCAATGTTACGGCGACAAGCGCAATGCTAAGCGTCGTGATTAATTCCAGCGCGAATGATGACACGAAGGCGAATTTCAAAACTTCAAGCGTTGCGGCGGAATATTTGGCGGAGGTTGATTTAATTTTTACTGCGGCACTTTCAATGCGGCGAAACATTTTCAGCGTTGTCACTGCGGCTAAGAGTTCGTGAAATTCGCCGTTCAATTTTTCCAACGCCTTCAGCGCGCGCAGATTTTTTTCAGCCGTCGTGCGTCCGATTAAGTACAAAAGCAGCGGAGATATCGGCAGGGTTAAAAATAAAATTGCCGCAGTCAGCCAATCGGTGAACGCCGCGCAGATTAAGTACAGCGGCAGTAAAATCAGCATTGACGCGATATTAGGCGCGACCTTTGTAAAAAATTCATCAAGCGTTTTCACCGTGTCGAATATCACGGTTAAAATTTCGCCGCTTGTAAATTCCTTCACAAAAATTTCTTCGTGCAACTTTTTTCGTACAAAGGTCTGAACTTCGACCGACAAGCTTAAAAATTTTTTCGCGCAAATGTTTTCAACTGCAAGCCGCAACGTCCAAATAAAAAAAATTCCGCCGAAAAGTTTTGGTGACGGTGAATTTATCAGCAATACCAAAATTTTCGCGGCAAGTAAAATTAATATTCCTTCGCCTAATTTTAACGCGGCAATGACGCCAAAAATTTTTTTGTGAGTTTTTATGAACGCAATTATTTTTTTCATAAAATATTCCAAATTACTCAAAAAGCCCAAGCCTAAGCTTGAGCTTGTTAATTTCGTTTTGGTGGAGATGAGGAGAATCGAACTCCTGTCCGAAAATGACGTTACCCGACTTTCTCCGAGCGCAGTCAGTGGTTAAATCTCAATCGTTTCAAGTCCACAGACAAACTTGAAAAAATCCAGTGGCGTAAAAGTTCCCGAATTGCTACGACACACTTACAAAACGGTATCTCACTGCGACCTCTGATTCAACCTAGTGAGAAGTCAGTTGACAGAGGTTAGCCTAAGCGGCTAAAGCGTACTCTTCGTTCGCTTTTATTTTTAAAAATTTTTCCCCTTACTAAACCGGTTCGAGGAGCCCGGTGCTCGCTTACCAAATCCCATGCATCCCCGTCGAAACCATTACATCCCCGTGTTAGCCGGTAGCTTGTAGCTTTTAGCGGGTAGCTACTAAGTTTGCAAAGTTTAGCACACTGAAAATTTTTTGTCAAATTTTGCGCGACGTAATTAAACGTGATACAATACCAAAAACTTTTTGGGAGAGTGAAAAATTTTGGCAATGAACATGAGCGAAAAAATTTTGGCGCGTCATGCCGGCGTTGAAAGCGTCGAGGCGGGTCAGCTTATTGTTTGTAATTTGGATTTGGTTATGGCAAACGACATCACGGGACCGCCCGCGCTGAAAGAGTTTGAAAAAATCGGCAAGCCCGTTTTTGACGCCGAAAAAGTTGCGCTGATACCCGACCACTTTCAACCGGCGAAGGATATTAAAAGCGCCGACCTTGCAAAAAGTCTGCGCGAATTTTCACGTAAACATAAAATCAAACATTACTACGAGGCGGGACGAGTAGGCATTGAACATGTCATTTTGCCGGAGTTCGGCATTGTCGCGCCGGGTATGCTGACAATCGGCGCCGATTCGCACACTTGCACTTACGGCGCATTGAACGGCTTTTCAACCGGCGTAGGTACGACCGACTTGGCAGTTGGCATTGCGACGGGTCAAGCGTGGTTTAAAGTTCCCGAAGCGATAAACGTGAAACTTACCGGCAAGAAACCTTCAAATATCTGCGGCAAGGACGTTATCCTTACTCTTATCGGCAAAATCGGCGTTGACGGCGCGCTTTACAAGTCACTTGAATTTAGCGGCGAAGGCGTTGCAGAACTTTCAATGACCGACAGATTTACCATTTCAAACATGGCGATTGAGGCAGGTGCTAAGGCGGGAGTATTTCCCTTTGACGAAAAAACGAAAGCTTACGTTGAAGGCAGAGTCACCAAGCCTTATGAGCCTGTCTTTGCTGACGAAGGCGCCAAATATTCTGCGACGGTTGAAATTAATTTGAGTGAGTTAAAGCCTGTCGTGGCACTGCCGCATTTGCCGGAAAATGTAAAGCGCGTTGAAGATCTTGACGAAATTAAAATTAATCAAGTCGTAATAGGTTCATGCACGAACGGACGGCTTGAAGATTTGGAAATTGCGGCAAACATTCTGTGCGGACATAAAGTTCATGAGGACGTGCGCTGTATTGTAATTCCAGGCAGTCAAGCGGTTTACAAAGAGGCGATACATCGCGGTTGGATTGACGTGTTTATTGACGCAGGTTGCGTTGTCAGCACTCCTACTTGCGGACCGTGTCTCGGCGGCTACATGGGAATTTTAAGCGCGGGTGAACGTTGCGTTTCCACTACCAACAGAAATTTCTTGGGACGCATGGGGCATGTTAAAAGCGAAATTTATTTGGCGGGTCCTTTTGTTGCGGCGGCGTCAGCAGTCACGGGTAAAATTTCCACTCCCGACGAGGTGAACTAAATGAAAGTTGAAGGAAAAGTTTGGCGCTACGGCGACAATATCGATACAGACGTAATTATCCCCGCGCGGTACTTGAATACTTTTGATCCGGCGGAACTTGCCAAACATTGTATGGAAGACATTGACAAAAATTTTGCCGCGCAGGTTAAAGACGGCGAAATTATGGTAGGCGGAAAAAATTTTGGTTGCGGTTCAAGTCGTGAACATGCTCCCGTTGCAATTAAAGCGGCGGGAATTAAAATTGTCGTGGCGTCGAGTTTCGCACGAATTTTTTACCGCAACGGCATTAATATAGGTTTACCGCTCCTTGAAATCGGTGACGCCGTAGAAAAAATTCACGCCGATGACGTTTTGAAAATCGACACGGACAAAGGCACGATTGAAAATTTAACTACCGGCGACACTTTTCACGCTCACCCTCTGCCCGGCTTTGTGCAGGACATTGCGAAGGCAGGCGGCTTGATTAACTACATTAAGGCGCAGGGAAGTTTAGGCGCTTAGTTTATGACGTAAAAATTATTTTCTTTCGTAAGTGCCGCGCATTTCGTCACGCACGATTTTACCTTCGACAAGGGCGACGACTCTTTTTTTCATGCGGTCGACGATAACTTTATCATGAGTAGCCATGACAATCGTGGTACCTGCGGCGTTAATGCGGCGGAAAATATCCATAATGTCCCAGCTTGTTTCGGGGTCAAGGTTACCAGTCGGCTCGTCGGCAATGACAATGCGCGGGTCGTTTACAATCGCGCGGGCAATGGCTACTCTTTGCTGTTCACCGCCTGAAAGTTGGTCGGGAAAATGTTTGAACTTGTCACTAAGTCCGACAATATCCAACACGGTATTAACGGTGCGTTGCATTAATCTGCGCGGCGCCTCGATAACCTGCATTGCGAAGGCGACATTTTCATAAACGGTTTTATCTTCCAAAAGGCGGTAGTCTTGAAAAACTACGCCGAGTGAACGCCGAAGGTAGGGAACTTCTTTAGGCTTGAGATTTACAACGTCCCTGCCGTCGACAACAATTTCACCGGAAGTGGCAAGCTCTTCATGCATTAAAAGCTTTATCAAGGTTGACTTGCCTGAACCCGACGCGCCGACTATGAAAACAAATTCGCCTTCGTTAATGTCAAGGCTTATGTTATCAAGCGCGACGACGTTATTTTGTTCATAAACTTTTGTAACATTTGCTAAGTGAATCATACAGACTCCTATGTTTCATAAAAAATTTTTCGCGCAGATTATACCACAACGCTAAAAATCGACGTAGCCTTCAAGTTTAATGTCAGTGCCGATTTTTTCAACGCTGATATTTTTTAATCGAACTGCGTCAGCCAAATTCATAAAACCGGCGCCTGTCACTGCGGCAGGTGCTTTTTTTCCGCCCAAAATTTTCGGCGCGATAAACGCAATGACTTTATCGACAAGTCCCGCTTCAAGCAGTGAAAAATTCAAAGTGCCGCCGCCTTCCACTAAAACCGAAGTTATCTCTCGCGCGGCAAGCTCCCTCATTAAAATGTTTAAATCCACTTTAGGACCTGCACCGGCAATGATAATTTCTGCGCCGCTGTCTTTGAGTGCAGAAAGTTTATCGGCAGGCGCACTTGCCGTTACGGCAATTATTGTGTCGGCTTGCTTGTCACAAATAATTTTTGCGTTCATCGGCGTACGTGCAAAAGAATCCGCTACAATTCGCACGGGATTTTTTCCGCTTTCAATTCGCGCCGTCAAGCTGGGATTATCCGCCAAAACAGTACCGACGCCGACCATTATTCCCGCGTTGATATCGCGTAGTTTGTGTACAAAATTTCTAGACTCTTCGCAACTTATCCATTGAGATTGACCGCCTGACGTAGCAATTTTACCGTCCAATGATGCGGCAAATTTCAATGTCACGAACGGCAAATTTTTTGTTACCCATTTAAAAAAAACTTCATTGAGTTTCAGCGCTTCATCTTCTAAAATTCCAATGTCAACGCTGATTCCGAAGTTACGCAAAATTTCTATGCCGCGTCCCGCAACTTTGGGATTAGGGTCTACCGTAGCTACAACGACTCTTTTAATCTTCGCGTCGATGATTTTATTAACGCAAGGCGGCGTGCGTCCGAAATGTGAGCAAGGTTCCAACGTCACATAAAGCGTCGCGCCTTCAGCAAGTTCACCCGCCATATTCAGCGCGTGTACTTCTGCGTGCGGCGTACCTGCTTGCCTGTGCCAACCTGCCGCAATTATCCTGCCGTCTTTCACTACAACCGCGCCTACCAACGGATTCGGCGTCGTACGTCCCTGCGCATTTTTCGCAAGCCTTAACGCCTCCGCCATAAAAATTTCGTCAGCTGTAAGATTTTCATTCGTCATAAATTTTACCCCTTACATAAAAAAAATCGTCAGCCGGTGACTAACGATTCAACGGTTTAATTATTTTAAGCTTTACTTAACTCTGGTTTCAGTGTCTTTAGTGTCGCTGTCTTTAGTTTCAGTGTCTTTGGTAAGGTTGACTTCGGCAATTTCGGCAACGGATTCTTGAGCCGGTTCAATAGCTTTTTCGGTCTGTGCAACTTTTTCGGCTTTATCGGACGCCGCCTCAATCGGAAATTCCGCAACTTGCAAACTTTGCATTGTCTTAATCAAGCTGTCTTCCAAAAGAGTAATGTCGCGCGGACCGCTTTCATTGGCGATTTTGTGCCAGCTGCCTTCTTCGTCGCGGAAGTACATTTCAAATTCCAGCTGAAAATGACCTTCGTCGAGATACTTGACATAAAACTTGCCGCCGCCGTAATTCCAGCCTTTTTCTTCGTACTTTTTGATAAGCTTACGAAAACGCGGGAAGGTAATTTGTTTAATGTCATCAAGCTCCATGTTGGGGCGCAAAATATCTTTGAAAAAATCTTTCACGGTTTCTATGGTAGTTTCCACTGCCATACCGAGAGATTCTTTTGTAATTGCCATTTAAATCACCTCCGCTTAAATCGTAAGTTCCAATTCTTTCTGATAACGTTCGGTAACGTCGGTTTCTTTCGCTGACAAGCCTTCCTTCGCCCAAGCCGGTACCTGCGATTCGTCAATTTCGCGCGTCGTAGTTTTTTCAATCCACTTGCCGTTTTCTTTGTAGTAAAGGCGGTGAACAAGGGACAAAACGCCGTCTTGCACGCTTGAAAACATTTTTGCCGCGTAATCGACAATGCCGGTGTTTTTAAGTACTTCTTGAATTTTGGGCAAAAATTCTTGCAACCACGCGGTAATTTGTTCCCACTTTTCGTAGACCATAAAGCCGCCTACAATGGCTCCCAATCCTAACAATACAGGAATCATTAATGTTACCTCCTAGAATATTTTAGCTTTCAGCTACTACCTAATTGAAATTCGCGTGTACTCTTCAAAGAAATCTACAAAAGTTTCGTGCCCCATGTCCGTAGCTTTCCAAGTGCCGATAGTCGCCAAAACTTTTTTGTAAATGATTGATTCGATACTGCCGGGAATTAAATCTTCCCAATTTTTAACGTCGTAAGCTCTGCCTGCCTCCGTGTTCTGCGGGTGTCCTACTACTTCCAATTCGCACAAAAACTGAATTTGTTTTCTGGCGGGACGCAGATAGTAATGCTCCAAAACATATTGCTTGCGGTTTAAAACTTCAACGTCGCCTGGATCGTACGAAATATTTTGTTCCCGCGCAGATACAAGCTCTATTGATTCGTAATCGGCATTATCGGCGTAGGAATTGTCACTGGGAATGCGTTCAACCATACGAATCCAAACATCAGCCATATATTCTGACGAAGTGTAGGGGACACGTTTCCACGTAACGCTTTCTAAATCTAAATAGTAGTTGTAAGTTTCGTCGGAAGTCAGCTTTACAAAACGCGCCTTTTGATAATTTGTGCCTGGCTTTCTGTGCTGAAATCTGTTGCGTTGATTTAAGCGCTGTTGCGTTCTGTCGTGCGTCTGCGCTTTATCGGCAGTGTTTGAATTTATTACAGCCGGTTCATTAGCGTTGTCAGCGTCGTCGACAATTTCAACGTCGGAATCTTTAAAAGGTTCAGTTGCCGCATTTACATATGAACTGCCCGCCGTCACGGTTAAGGCAAGCGCGCAGATTAAAATTTTTTTCAGGTTCACCAAATTCACCCCGCGCTTATGATTCGCCCTTACTAAAAAAATTCCTTTAGCCGGTTGAATTTTTAACAAAGTCTATTGGCAGTTTAAAAAATTTTTGCGGCAGGAATTTTCGCTTGAATAAAGAATTGAAATTTTTCACAGCGCCAAAAACGCTGTATATTTTAAATAAATGGTAAAAGAAGTGTGTTTTTAATGTTAGTGGATAAAAAAATTGAAGATCGCATTTGTTTCATTGAAATGCAAAATCCCAAGCGTTTTAATGTACTTAGCGAAGATATGTGCAAAGAATTAATCGACGCCATAAAGTACGGCTACAATAATGAATGCGTCGGCATAATACTGAAAGCGCAGATTAACAGAGGCGTATGGAGCGCGGGACATGACATTCATGAATTGCCGCAAGACGGCAGTGACCCTTTGGCGTTTTACGTGCCTATGGAGCGGTTATTGCGCAAAGTTCAAGATACACCAATTCCGATTATTGCCTACGTTGAAGGAACAGTTTGGGGCGGCGCGTGCGACCTTTGCTTGTCGTGCGATATGATTATCAGTTCCCAAAACGCAACCTTCGCAATTACGCCGGCAAAAATAGGTATCCCTTACAATGCGTCCGGCATCATGCACTTTATAAATCAGCTCGGCATGAACAAAGCGCGCGAAATGTTTTTTCTCGGTATGCCGATAACTGCGGAGGACGCTTTAAACGTCGGCTTGATTAACCGCGTTGCCGAACAGGAAGAGTTGGAAAATGTTTTGGAAGAACAATTTCTTAAACCCCTGCGCCGTAACAGCGCTTTATCTATCAGCGCCATTAAACGGCAATTTCGCATTTTAAGCCGTGCGTCGACAGTCATCAGCGCTGAAAATTTTGAACGCATTAACGCTTACCGCACTTACGTCTATGAAGGCGACGACTACAAAGAAGGCATTAACTCTTTCCTTGAAAAACGTCCGCCGCAATATAAAGGTAAGGCGTCCGATTTAGATTAATAAGTTTGAATCAGATTAAGTCAGCTTGAATCAGCTTAAATAATTTCTAAACTAATTCAGCTTAACGGATTTTTTGACGGCGTACCTGCTCTGCGTGGAAAATTTTTCTGCGTAGATTTTTTTTTGTCAACATAAATCACGGCGCGAACGTCCGGCAAGTCCGGTAAATTTTTTTCTGTGAAGGTGACATTACCGCCGCCTAAAATTTTTATCGCCTTTTGAGCCTCGTCAATTTCTTCACGAAAAATTTTTCCCTTCATCGCGGCAAAAGTACCGCCGATTTTTGTAAACGGCAGACAGTACTCCGCCAAAACGTTTAACCGTGCAACAGCGCGAGCCGTCACTAAGTCGAAGTGTTCGCGTAAATTTTTATCGTGCGCCAAATCTTCTGCGCGACCGTGCAGACAAGTCACGGCGTCAAGCTCAAGTTCGGCTGTAACCTTTTTCAAAAATTCTACACGTTTTGTCAGCGAATCAATCAGCGTAATTTCAAGGTGCGGCTTAAAAATTTTCAGCGGTACGGCAGGAAAGCCCGCGCCTGTTCCAACGTCACATAGATTTTTCACGGCGGCAAATTTATTTTCGTCCCAAACACTAAGCGAATCAATCACGTGCTTTACGGCAAAATCCTTTTCATCAACTATCGCCGTCAAATTTATTTTAGCGTTCCAATCGACAATCAGCTTGTAAAAAATTTCAAATTGTTCAAGCTGCCTTTCCGTCAACGCAACACCAAATTTCTGCGCGGCGTCATTTAAAATTTCTCTAAACATAATTTCTCCAAAATATTTTAATATAATCTAAAATTCCCCTTCCCGCATTTGAGAAGAGGAATTTTTTATTCAGACTAAAACTTATTCAAGCCAAAAATTTTTCGTCAAGTTTAATCTTAGCTAAAAATTTTACGGCAAGTTTAATTGCGTCACGATTCTTTACAAAGTGAGACGGTTTTTTCGTCAAGCTGACCGTTAAAAAATTTTTCGAGAACCTTTGTAAAAGTTTCGCAAGTCGGATCCGCCAAATGAAACAGCGTCATGCAGGAGCGCAACTTCATGCTGTCGGTATTTCCCATAACTTTTACCGCGTCATTGGTTTCAAGTTCCAACAGCGCTTCAGAAATTTCAATCAGTCGCGCACGTAAAACTATATCGTCCAAATACTCTTTCGCGTGCTCCAAATTCATTATGCCGTAGTAAAACGCATTATTACTTCTACCGAGCGCTTGAAGTTGCGGAAAAATAAACCAAATCCAATGCGAACGCTTACGCCCCGCCTTTATCTCCGCAAGCGCAATTTCATACCAAGTAGCCTGAGCCTTGTAAAATCTTTCAAATTCATCATCCATACAATTCACCTGCCTTTAAAATGTCACGTTTAAATTTACATCTCACGCAGAAATGCCGCGTAACCTTTTTTAGTTTCGTAAATGTCAACTTTGCTGGTAACTTCATACGGTGCGTGCATACTCAAAACGCCTACGCCGCTGTCAATGACGTCCATGCCGTAAACCGCCGTCATATGCGCAATGGTGCCGCCGCCGCCCAAGTCGACTTTGCCGAGTTCGGAAAATTGGTAGGCGACATTATTTTTGTCGAGAGCTTCGCGCAGTTTCGCAACGTATTCCGCATTGGCTTCACTTGAACCGGACTTGCCGCGCGAACCCGTAAATTTATTAAAGACCATTCCCTTGCCGAGATAGGCGACATTTTTTTTGTCGAAACAGCTTGCGTAAAGTGCATCGTACGCGCTGGAAACGTCCGAGCTGAGCATCACGGAATTTTGCAAGGCGCGACGCAGTTTCAATTCCGAATACTGTCCGCATGCATTCATAATTTCCGCCAAAATATTTTCAAAGAAATGTGAACGCATACCGGTAGCGCCAAAACTTCCGATCTCTTCTTTGTCGACGAGCAGACAGCACGCAGTGCGATTAAATTTTTCATTCGCCATTTCCAACATTGCGAC
>CAMJNB010000018.1 GCA_946407175.1 uncultured Selenomonadales bacterium
GCGCCTTCTGAATCGCGTAAGTGGCAACGTTGCCGGAACCGCTGACCGAAACAATTTTGCCCTGCAACGTGTCGCCTTTTTCGTCCAACATATTTTTCACGAAGTACAAAAGACCGTAGCCCGTCGCCTCTGTACGTGTCAAACTGCCGCCGTAAGTCAAGCCTTTACCGGTAAGTACCGCAGAATCATAAGCGTCACGAATGCGCTTGTACTGTCCGAAAAGGTAGCCGATTTCACGTCCGCCTACGCCGATATCGCCGGCAGGTACGTCAACGTGCGGACCAATGTGGCGATAAAGCTCCGTCATAAAAGCTTGGCAGAATTTCATAACTTCGTTGTCGGATTTGCCTTTGGGATCGAAGTCCGAACCGCCTTTGCCGCCGCCAATCGGTAAACTGGTCAGCGAATTTTTGAAGACCTGTTCAAATGCCAAAAACTTCAAAATGCTGAGGTTTACGCTGGGGTGAAAACGAAGTCCGCCTTTGTAAGGACCGATAGCCGAGTTCATCTGCACGCGGTAGCCGCGATTGATATGCGTTTCGTTTTTATCGTCCTGCCAAACTACGCGGAAGGTTACGATTCTTTCAGGCTCAATCATGCGCTCAAGCATCTTTTCTGCTTTGTACTGCGGATTTTTTTCCAAGAAAGGAACGATTGACGTAAAAACTTCGCGCACAGTGTTATAAAATTCCGGCTGGTCGGGATCGCGCTGTTTAACTAACGCAAGAACATCATCCACATAATTTTGCATAACTGACATAAAAAATTCCTCCTTACATTGGAGGAAATTGTATCACGTTATAATTTTTTTGTATAGATTCTCTAACAAAAAATATTGTATACATTTTAGCTTGGAACTTTTAGCTTACAGCTTGCAGAAATCCTGAAAGCTAAAAGCTGTAAGCTGAAAGCTTTTAATTCTTAATTAGTTTCTGTCACTGCCTTGCCATTCTTTTATGTCGCATGGTAAGCCGAGCTGGAATAAAATTTTGTTGATAATGTGGTTGACGTGCGATTCAATAGTCATTTCGGTGTTGTAGAAGGTCATAACCGGCGGCATAATCACGACGCCCAAATTTGCCAACTCCTTCATATTGCGAAGGTGTATTCTGCTGAAAGGCATTTCACGCGGCACCAAAATTAATTTGCGTCTTTCCTTAACGCAAACATCGGCGGCACGTAAAAGTAGGTTGTCGCTGTAGCCGCAGACAATTCCCGCAACTGTTTTCATCGTGCATGGAACTATCACCATTCCTTCCACTACAAAACTGCCGCTTGCAATCGCCGCGTCCATTTCGTGTACGTCATAAACATGGTCTGCCAGGCGCTTGATATCGTAAACGTCAAATTCCGTTTCGTCGCGAATTGTTAATTCTCCGCCGTCGGTAATTATCAAGTGCGTTTCCACGCCGTCAATTTCTTTCAGCTTTTTCAAAAGAGTAACGGCAATCAATATTCCGCTTGCGCCTGTTATTCCGATAATCAGCCGCATTTGAATCACCCCCGATTTTAGCCGGTAGCCGATAGCTGGTAGCCGGTATTAAGTTTTGGAATTGAAGAAAAAATTTGAACCGATAATTTCATGGTAGGAGCGAATTTTAACGCAGTCAAATTCTGTATCTTCAACTTTCCTTTCGCCGATATACCAAAAAGGCGTTATGCCGAGATTAGCCGCGCCCTTTATGTCACGATCCAACGTGTCGCCGAAATATGCTGCGTCTTTGGCGTCTACGTTTAATTTTTTCAGCGCCAGTTCAAACATAATCGGTGCGGGCTTTTCCAGTCCCGTCTCTTCACTGCTTACCATAAAATCTATATAATCGCGCAAGCCCAGCTGATTTATTTTTCTGTACTGAATCTGCGCGGTCATGTCTGTACATAAGGCAATTTTTATTCCGTGCTCTTTCAACTTGCGGATAAATTCTGCCGCGCCGTCGAAAGGTTTCATGCCCTTCAAAAAGTTGCTCCAATAGCACTCATACATTTCACGAATGTAGAGGAAAGAATTTTTTCCGAGAAGTTCAAGCGTAGTTTGAAAAAATAAAACCCTGCTGTGCCGTGAGCCGCCGTCCGTTAATCGTTCTTTTACTATTCGACGCCCTTCGCCATATGCCTTCAAAAATTCTTCCTTGTCAACAGACAAATTTTTTTCCGCAAATTCACAAAGACTTTTCACCGCAACTTTATCATTTGCCAAGTAGCTGTAAAGCGTGCCGTCTATGTCGAATATAACGCCTTTAACCAAAATACCACCGTCCCTTTTTCGTCTAGCCGGAAATTTTTTCTATGCAATTTATACGCAACCAACGCTTTTCCGTCTCGTCTGTCAAACTTTCTTCAATCTCTTTCAAACTGTTTTTACAAATTTTGCCGCAACGCGCTATTTCGGCGTCTTCTTTCAAGTTGTCTATGGATTTTCTGTAAGCATTCAAAATTTCTAATACGCGCTCTGCCGCCGCCTTTTTCACAATTTCTTGACGCAAATGCCCTTCCAATACGTAGCTAAATAAATTTGAATATATTTCCGTCACTGCGTCAAAGTACGGTTTAATTTTATCGTTGCCGTTAAATTTTTTTGTTACTTCCGCGCAGATTTCGCGTAAAAAGTTCGGCATAACTTCAAAAATTTCTACTCTTAAAATTACTTGTCGAATTTTTTCAGTCAATGTTTCAGCGACAATACTAAACGGCGGATAACTCTCTTTATATAAATTATACAAGCCGTGTAAATTTTCAGCGTCAATAAAACTGGAATAAATTTTCAGCGCGTCGGCATGGAAATTATTTAAATCTGCGCGGAGCTTTTTAATGTCGGGAATAAATTTCGGCGCGGCGGGAAGTTTTTGCAACTCGGCAAGTACGTCGGCTTTTTCGGCAACGTATTCACCAAATTTCATGCTAAGGTACTCGGTCAAATTTTTTGCCGCCAGTGCGTAGCGTATAGGCGAAGTGTCAGCGCCGTCACCGAATTTTTTTTCAAGCGTCACTAAGTCAAAACGCTCTGCTTTGCGCTTAGCCTCTTCTATTGCTTTATAGTCAATTTCGGCTTGTAATTCAGAAATTTTTTGTTGAACTGCATCAAGGTTGTTCCGTACGTCCAGTTTGACTATATAAATTTGGCGGTAAAGCTCGGTTACACTAGCGTCGGTAAAAATCGGCTGAAGTTTATTTTGTTTGAATATATTTAATGCATGCCGTGTTTTTGCGTCCGCCGCGCAGGTTTCGTAGTTTGCCGGCTGTAATGTATCACTACAAGGTATGACGCTGACGAAATCATATCCCAAGCCGGAAGTTGAACTACTATAAGATAAATCCTTGCTCATGTAACGCCCGTTATGATAAACGCACCAAATCAAACGGTTTTTTATTCGCATATTACCGACTTGACTATATGGAAAGGTTGTATCCACAATTATTTTCCACAGTTCGGCAGGCGTAGGGATTCGCCAATTTTTAAAGCCGTCAATGCCGATTATGTTCGTATTATCAATTAAGCTTTGAACTTCGTAAAGCTTATAGTACCTGCTTGAAATTTCGTACGGAAAAGATTTCAAGTCCGCCCACAATAAAGCCGTGTCGCGGTCAAAAATAATGTTTGGTTTATTCTTGAAAAAAAACCAGCGCTGATTTTTTATGGCGTTTAAAATTCTTTCCGTGTCGTTTTCCATATTGCGCAGTTGCTCTGTCAGCGCGTCTCTTTGATCAAGCAGGTTTTGCAATTCGGTCTGCAGGTCGCTCATAAAAAATTCCTCCGATTAACCGATTTTAGCGACGTTAACAATTTTGTAGCCGTGAATTTCAAGCTGGCGTTTAACGTCATCAAAACCCTGCGTGCGGTCGTCAAGGCGAACAACAATTTCATAGCGCTTGCCGTCGTGACTGCAGGTAATCAAGCTGTCGAGATTAACGCCGTTATCGGCAAAAATTTTGGTAATTGCGGCGACGGTACCGACTTCGTTGCCGACTTCCAAAGTCATACGAGTTTTGTTGCCGCGCGGAAGACCCATGACGTCGACGAAAGTTTTCAAAATATCGGTAGCGGTGATAATGCCGACAACAGCGCCGACCTGCGAAATTACCGGCAAGCCGCCGACTTTGTTTTGGTACATAATCAGCGCCGCCTCTTCAATCGTAGCGTCTTCATTTACCGTAACAACTTTTGTCTGCATAATATCCTTTACGCTGAGTTTGTCAAGGAGCGCACGAATTTCAAATTTAGAAAGCGAAGTTGCGGGAGAGGGTGTCACGCGCATAATGTCACGATCGCTTAAGTAGCCGACAAGTTTGCCGTCGTCAATTACAAGCATTCTGTGAAATTTATGTTTCTTCATAAGCCTATCAACTTCGCCGATAGTTGCGTTGCTCGTCACACTGACGGGGTGTTTAGTCATTCTGTTTGCCACAAACATTTTTGTCACTCCTTTGTTAGATCGATGGATCGATGGATCGATGGATCGATGGATCGATAGATCGATAGTTTTTAGCCACCCAAATAGGCTTTACGAATATCCTCACTTGCGGCAAGTTCCTTCGCGTCGCCGGAAAGAGTTATCCTGCCTGTTTCCAAAACGTAAGCGCGATTAGCGATAGACAACGCCATATTCGCGTTTTGTTCGACAAGCAGGACGGTGGTGCCGGTTTTGTTAATGTCAACTATAATATTAAAAATTTCGCGAATCAAAAGCGGCGCAAGTCCCATACTCGGTTCGTCCAAAAGTAAAAGTTTCGGTCTGCTCATAAGCGCCCGCCCCATTGCAAGCATCTGCTGTTCACCGCCGGACAGCGTACCTGCAAGCTGTAACTTTCTCTCTTCAAGGCGCGGGAACCTGCGAAAAACCATTTTTAAATCCTGCGCGATAGTTTTTGTGTCGTCGCGTATGAAGGCGCCGAGTTCGAGATTTTCCATAACCGTCATTTCGGCAAAAATCCTGCGCCCTTCCGGTACCTGCGAAATGCCTTCCGCCACAATTTTATGCGCCGGCATACCGGCAATGTCTTTGTCCAAAAATTTTATACTGCCGGTCTTAGGTTTAAGCAAGCCGGAAATTGTACGTAGCGTTGTAGATTTACCTGCGCCGTTCGCCCCGATAAGCGTAACAATTTCGCCTTCATTCACGTAGAGACTTATGCCTTTTATCGCGTGAATAGCGCCGTAATAAACATTAATGTCCTTTATGTCAAGCATTGCTGCCATAAGCATCACCTTTCAATTAAGTTTTGTCGTGCATTTCTACAAATTCTTCGACGCGGTTAAAATATTGAAAGTTGTCGTGAATTTTATCAATGTCCCAATCCCACCATTTTATGCGCAGGAGGGATTCAATAATTTTGTCGCTGAAACGGTACTTGATAATCTGCGCGGGGTTGCCGCCGACAATAGCGTAGGGCGGCACGGATTTTACTACAACGCTGTTTGACGCAATTACCGCGCCGTCGCCAATTACAAGCGGCTTGTCGGGATTAGTAGACTTTAAAATACAGCCGCGCCCTATCCATACGTCATTGCCTATTAAAATTTGTAAATCATTAATCGGTGGAGCAAGTTCTTTAGGAATTTCCCAACCAAAACTCCAATCCATTGGATATGACGTTAATTTTTTATAATCATGCTCACCGTTCAAGCCCAAATTAAATGTAATCGCCCATGCAACAGATGAAATATTTCCAATGGATAATGAAGCACTAGTAGTATTATTATTAATTTCTAATAAAATCTCTCCAATGTAACTCTTTTTTCCCAGAGATAAAATTACATTTGATTTTTTAAACCGGCAAATTATATTAGAAAAAATTCTTACATCAAGATTGAAATGATTTTCGTCCATCACGCCGTAAGCAATTCCTTTTTTAAGCAATCGCTTAAAATTTAAATTAGGTACTTTAAAAACTCTGCCGTCAATAATTCTGTTTCGCGGTACGCCGGAACGCTCAAGCAGTTTCATTCTATCGTAAAAATTTTGTTGCGTCGAAATTATCGCCACTTCAAAGTTGCGTGGATCCATACCCCCCCCTTTGCCGGGTAGAGCTTAATGCCGTCCGATTCAAATACCGCGTAGCCGACAATATCAATGTCGCCGCGTTGTTCAGCCATTTCATAAAAAGGTTTAAGCGCAGGAAAAAGGTCGTCAACGCCAAAAATTAATGCTTTTACTGCCATAAAAATTACACCGCCTTAATTTAAAATTTACGCCGCGCGCAGATATTTATTTTCCAACTTTTCAAGCGTGCCGTCCATTCTAAGTTCATCAAGCACGAAATTTATGTAGTTCAAAAAATCTTGATCGCCCTTCTGCATTAAAATGCCGCAGGAATGCCGCGTGAAAGGTTCATTGATAAGCGGCGCGGCTAAATTTTTATCAGCCTTAATGTAGGTGAGAGCCTCGACAGTTTCGGTAATCATAATGTCGGCTTTACCGATAGAAATTTGGTGAGGAATTTCGGCGTTGTCGTTGTAAATGATAATCTGCGCGTGCTTTAAATTGGCGTTGGCGAATTTTTCATTGGTGCCGCCGGGATTTATCATTACGCGAACATTGGGCTTGTTGATATCGGCAAGGCTTTTAAATTTTTTCGCGTCGCTTTTACGGCAGAGAATGGTTTTGCCGAAAATACCGACGCCGTAAGCATCGGACATAGCCATAACTTTTTCACGCGCGTAATTTCTTGAAATGCCGCAAAGAGCGATATCAAACTTTCCTGCCAAAGTGTCGGCGGTCAATGTACTCCACGTAGTTTTGACATACTCAATTTTAACGCCGAGTGATTCGGCAATAAGCTTAGAAAGTTCCGCGTCAATGCCTTCATATTCGCCGGTTTTTGGATTGAAATAGGACATAGGTTTATAATCGCCGGTCGTGCCGATTCGGATAGTGCCGCGCTCCAAAATTTCTTCAAGGTGTCCCGCCTGCGCAATGTTCACTGAAAAAATCAGCGTCATTACAAATGCTACAAAAAATTTTTTCATTTTAAATTCTCCTACCGTCTAATCCATAATTCTACATTCCTAATTCAATTACGCATTACTCCTTACGCATTACGCATTCTTAAATTCAAAAGTCACGGGGAATTGATGCCTGCGCGTTGCGTCTTTGCAGTAACGGGAATATATGCGGGAAATTTTTTTCTTGTCAGCGTCGGAGTATTTGCCGAGAATTTGAATGTGCGCTTCGACCGGAAATTTTTTTATGGTATCGAGTTCGCCGAGCCGCTCCTCAATGCAATTCTGCGTAGACAAAGGAAAACTTTTGCCGTTAAAAACTTTCAAGATTTCGCGAACAGAATTGCTTTTACTGTTATAATCGCAGGACATAGAAAGATTTTCTTCGCCCGCCATGTACATTCGCCCGTAACCGTTCTTGTCAATGCCGCTTAGCAAAGAAGTTTTAACGCCGGTTTCAACGTTAATAACAAAAATTTTCGCCTTAGCAATTTCCTCAAACCAATTTTTCGCCGGTGAAACGTAAGAATCAAAATCGATTGAAATTAATTCGCCGCCTTGCGTGTAGGGGAATATAGACTCTTCGCGATTGGCGTCGCCTATTCTGATTGCCGCAATAGTAGCCGCACTCTGCGCTAAAGTTTCGCGATTGAATTTGTAAACGCTAACGAGTTGTTTGGGATTTTTTTCAGAAGGCTTACGGTAAGTTTCGCCGTTAGTCCAAGTCGATTTATCAAAATAAATCTGCGCGGCGGGATATTTTTCATTGTAAAGCTTAACGGCGTCATCAATGCGATTAAAACAATCCGTCCATTGCTCATGGCTTGTCAAGTCGCGAATGCCTGAACAACTTTTACTATGCCCCATGCAGTCTACCGCGACTCTGTCGACGTTGACGCCTAAAGTTGCTAATGCCTCGCGATTTTCCAAAACGTGAATAGCCGAATTCAAAGAATGATCTTTTCTCAACGCATTGCCGTCGGTGTAAGTTTTGAAAGTTCCGCCGTCCATACCGGTATCATGCATTAATGCCGCTACGTGCAATTCAAATCTGTCAATCGACGAGTAATAAGGATTACCTAAGCCTGCGCGTTCGATAGCGTCAGCGGCTTCCTGCGATTTGACGTCGACAAGTGCCGCATGATGTTCGCCGTGGTCACTGAAAGTTCTAAGCGCTACAAATTCAAAGGCGCGACTTTTAGCTTTTGCGTAGTACTGCGCCGAAAGATTTTTGACGACCTCTGTTGCAGTTTCAAAGTCAGCCGCCGAGACGACTTGTGCAAATAAAAATATCCACGCGAACAAAAACGCGCTTAAAAATTTTTTCATTTTAAATTCCTCTAATCTCTAATCTCTAATCCCTGTTCCATGTTCTCTCTTCCCTAATCCCTAATCCCTAATTAACCGTTTCGTCACCGAGATAGGCGCGAATGACTTCGGGATTGTTTTGAATTTCGGCAGGCGTACCGGTAGCAATGATAATGCCGTATTCAAGCACGTAAATTCTTTCGCAAATGCCCATGACCAAACTCATATCGTGTTCAATTAAAAGCACGGTCAAGCCGAATTGTTTTCTAATCCAGCGAATCATTTCCATAAGCTCATGCGTTTCCTGCGGATTCATACCGGCGGCAGGTTCGTCAAGCAGTAAAAGTTTCGGCTTAGCGGCAAGTGCGCGGGCAATTTCAAGGCGTCTCTGCGCGCCGTAGGGAAGATTTTTTGCAACTTCGTAAGCGTGTTCATCAAGCTTGAAAATTTTTAAAAGCTTTAAACTTTCCTGCTCAATCTCTTTTTCATCATTGAAGTAGCGTCCCATTCGCAAAACGCTTTCCAAAAGTCCGTACTTAACGTGACAGTGGTACGCGATTTTAACGTTATCAAGCACGCTTAATTCACTGAACAGCCGAATATTTTGAAAGGTACGAGCAATGCCGCGTTGAGTAATTTGGTACGGTTTTAAGCCGACGATTGATTCACCGTCCAACAAAATTTCGCCGGTAGTGGGAACATAAACGCCGGTCATAAGATTAAAAATAGTCGTCTTGCCTGCGCCGTTGGGACCGATAAGCCCGACGAGTTCGCCTTTGTCAATGTAAAAATTAAAATCTGATACCGCCTTCAAGCCGCCGAAAACTTCGGAAACATCTTCCGTCTTAAGGAGCGGTTTTTTACCTTCGCTCATCAAGTTCACTCCTTATTCAAAAATTTTTTAATCGGCGCGAAGTTGGTAACTTCCATGTAGCCGAATAAACCTTGAGGGCGATAGAACATAAGCAGGATTAAAGCCAGCGCGTAGATAATCATACGCACTTCCGGAAATGACGCCAATGCCGCAGATATAAACGTAACGACGAAGGCACCTGCGATTGAACCGGTGATTGAACCCATGCCGCCCAAAACTACCATGATTAAGTAGTTGAATGACGCGAGGAAGTTAAAAGAGTTCGGGCTGATGAGATAAAATTGGTGAGCGAAAAGACCGCCTGCAATTCCCGCGAACGCCGCGCCGATTGTAAACGCCGTGACTTTGTAGCGCGTAGTATTTACGCCCATAGCCTCCGCCGCAATTTCATTTTCACGTACAGCAATGCAAGCGCGACCGTGTGACGAGTTGACGAAATTTTTCACGAAGAATAGCGCAAACAGCATGACGAAGAAAACCCAAGTGAAATTAGTTAAGTGCGGAATGCCTTTAAAACCTGCCGCGCCGCCTACGTATTCAATGTTCATTATGACGATACGAATAATTTCACTCAATCCCAGCGTCGCTATTGCCAAGTAGTCTCCGCGCAGTCGAAGTGTCGGCAGTCCTATTAAAAATCCCAATGCCCCCGCGCAGATTGCACCGAGTACAAGCGCGCAGATTAACGGCAGTTTAAAATTTGTCGTCACCACAACGCCTACGTACGCGCCGATTGCCATAAAGCCGGCGTGACCGAGTGAAAATTGTCCCGTGTAGCCGTTGATTAAATTCAAGCTGACCGCCATGATGACGTTGACGCAAATTAAAATTATGTTGAGTTGCCAAAACGAGCCGATGATACCGCCGCTAATCATTCCCTGCAACGCGGCGTATACCAAAAGTCCGAAGACAAGCATTTTTAAATCACGTTTTCTTATTGCATTCAATTCAAAACTTCCTTTCGATTTTTAGTTGATAGATAGCTAGGTCGCTAGTAACTAGCAACTAGCAACTATTAACTAAACTTTTTCATTGGTATTTTTGCCGAAAAGTCCCGAAG
>CAMJNB010000019.1 GCA_946407175.1 uncultured Selenomonadales bacterium
ACAACAAAAATTACTTGCCGGTATTCAATCGCTACAAGATAGTTTTGGATCACGGCGAAGGCGCATACGTTTATGATATCAACGGCAAAAAATATGTAGACTTCCTTGCAGGTATCGCGGTAAATGTTTTAGGTCACGCCTATCACCCGCTTTCAGACGCAATAGCAAGACAGGCGGCGAAATTAATTCACGTGTCGAATTTGTACTACACCGAGCCGCAAGCCGCCGCCGCTGAAAAGCTTGTGAAGTTGTCGGGACTTGACCGCGCATTTTTCGGCAATTCCGGCGCAGAGGCGAATGAAGGCGCCATTAAAATCGCACGTAAATTCGCGCACTCAATCGACGCTGATAAATCGCAAATAATTACGGCGTGGGACAGCTTTCACGGCAGGACGCTTGCAACTCTTACTGCGACGGGACAGCCTAAATATCACAAGGGATTTGAACCGTTGCCGGGCGCGTTCGACTACGTGAAGTACAACGACATTGCCGACCTTGAATCAAAAATCAGCGACAAAACCTGCGCGGTTATGCTTGAAACCATTCAAGGCGAAGGCGGCGTCTATCCGCCGAAAGATGATTATCTTAAAAAAGTTCGCGCACTCTGCGACAAGCACGGCGCACTTTTGATTCTCGACGAAATTCAAAGCGGCATTGGACGCAGCGGTAAATTTTTTGCGTATGAAAAGTACGGCATTAAACCGGACATTGTCACGCTTGCTAAGGGTTTGGCAGGTGGCGTACCGATTGGCGCGTTTATCTGCACGGAAAAAGTTGCACAGGCTTTTCACGCGGGAGATCACGGCACGACATTCGGCGGTAACCCCCTTGCTTGCGCGGCGGCTAACGTTGTACTTGACACTATACCGAATGAAAAATTTTTGGCGCACGTCGAGGAAGTCGGCGCGTACTTTAAAAATAAACTCATTGAACTGCAGAAAAAATATCCCGCGCAGATTAGTGAAGTACGCGGCGAAGGCTTGATACTCGGCTTGCAACTTTCCAATTCAAAATTAAAAGGCGTGGAAATTGTAAATGAATGTATGAGACGCGGCGCCATAATTAATTGCACGGCAGGCACGGTGTTGAGGTTCATACCGCCGCTTATTATCGAGACCGCGCAGGTTGACGAAGTTATAAATATTTTGGACGAAGTTTTTTCAATTTGACAGTTGATTCTAAGGTAAGGTGGTCAAAATGTTTTTAAGCGGCAGAGATATACTTTCAATTCACGATTTAGACACTGAAGAAGTTAACAGCCTTTTAGACTTCGCGCAGAATTTAAAATCTGACTATATTCATGGCGGTTTTACACCGGATTTTTTGAATGGTAAAACGCTGGGAATGATTTTTGAAAAATCCTCCACACGGACGCGCGTATCATTTGAAGTGGGAATGTACCAACTCGGCGGCACGGCACTGTTTTTGTCGAATCGCGATTTGCAGTTGGGACGCGGCGAACCTATTAAAGACACTGCGCGCGTCTTGTCACGGTATTTAAACGGCATAATGATTCGCACCTTTGGACATGACAGACTGGTTGAGTTTGCAAAGTACGCAAGCATACCGATTATAAACGGCTTGAGTGACCTTTTGCACCCTTGCCAAGTGCTGACGGATCTTTTGACGATTCGCGAATTTAAAGGCAAGCACTTGCACAATTTAAAAATGGCGTACGTAGGCGACGGCAACAACATGGCTAATTCGTACCTTTACGGCGCGGCGAAAGTAGGAATGACTTTAACAGTTGCAACGCCGAAAAGTCACAAGCCGAATGCAAAGGTACTGCGTCAATCTGCCGCCGATGCGAAATTGACCGGTGCCAAGTTGAATTGGACGGAAGACCCGATAGAGGCTGTGAAAGACGCTGATATAGTTGCAACGGACACATGGGCGAGTATGGGGCAGGAAGATGAACACGAGGCACGTAAAAAGATTTTTGCGCCGTACCAAGTCAACAAGGAGCTTTTAAGTCACGCCGACAAACACGTTATCGTGATGCATTGTTTGCCGGCATATCGCGGCGAAGAAATTACGGAAGATGTTTTCGAGGATAATGCGGAAATTATTTTTGAAGAGGCGGAAAATCGTCTGCATATGCAAAAGGCTATTATGGCAGCAACAATGGGGTAGAATTTAATTAAGCATTAAGAATTAAGAATTAAAACTCTAAGCTGACAGCTACCAGCTAACCCCTATTTCCTAAAAGCGAATCCCTAATCCCTGTTCCCTAAGGAGCAGGGAAGTTTTTTTAATGCAACAAAAAGGGTATTTTCAAAACGTAGGGAATATATAGACGACGGAGGTAAAATTGTGGACTACTTGCAATTCAGCGAGCGCGTAAACTTTGTAGAAAAGTGCCTTAATATAGAAGAAATTGTATCAAGGTACGTCAATTTAAAAAAAGCTGATAAATATTACCGTTGCCGTTGTCCTTTCCATGACGATAACGGCGAATCTTTGATTATAAATCCGGAAAGCAAAATGTTTTACTGTCCTGTCTGTCATGTAGGCGGAAATGCACTGAAATTTTTGGCTGTTGAGGAAAAATCAAACTTATTAGATATAATTGACCGTCAAGCAAAAATTTTAAAATTGGAATTGTACCAAAAAAAAACCAGTTTGGATGATGCAAGATATGAGGCTAACAAAAGGGAACTTGCCGAAATCTATGAGTATACTCAAGATTTTTATCACGAAATTTTGATTGACTCTGCTGAAGGCGCAGTATGCAGGAAATATTTGGAATCACGTGGAATAAGCAATTTTGCGATTGAAAAGTTTAATCTGGGTTTTGTTTCCAAATCAGATAAAAGATTAACGCGTTTTTTATACGAATATAATTTTAACGTCGTAATGATTCTGGAATCCGGTTTAATCTCACATACAGATAAAATTTTTGATGACATATTTCAAAACTGCATTATCTTTCCTGTCTCAGATCCAATAAGCAACGCGTCAATTTTAATAGGACGTATTTTTGATTGTGAAAAAAAAGATGTCTATGAATCGCAAGGCATAACGTCAAAGTACATTTATCCCGATGAAAATTCTACATTTAACAAACAAAAATTAATCTTCGGACTAAATGCGGCAAAAAAGTCTTGTGAACAAAAAGACACCGTGATACTGGTAGAAGATTGTTTGGACGCGGTGATATTAAGTAGCGCAGGAATTGAAAACGTTGTCGCGGTACCGGAAAAAAATCTTGATTCTGAAATCGCAGGGTATTTGACCAATTACGCCCGGCGTATAATTTTTTGTCTAAAAGACGGTGATACATTACATCTTGACGAAGAAATATTAAAAGCCGTTGCAACCTGCGAAGGTACTATGTTTGTTGCGGCATTGCCTGAAAATCCTGCGCAGTATCTTGATGAACACGGAAAAACCGAATTTATCAAGTACATAGAAAAGCCCTTGCGTTTGGACGAATATAAATTTTTTAAGCGCGTTTTCTGCGACAAGACGGCTCATCCGGGAGTTCAAACATTAATGGTGCCTGAAAATTACACCAAAATCCCTGCTGAAATTCAGCGCGATAAATTTAGAGGCGTGGCATTTTTAAAATTGGCGTGTACGGATATGGGATTTTTGGAGTATGTATCACAAATTATTCCGCCTGAAATATTTGACTATGAACCGCACCAAGAAATTTTCCGCTACCTTAAAATTTGTCTTGACGAAGACTCAGAGCCGGATAAAGAAGACGCAATAGAATATTTTGATAGAGAATCGTTCAAAGAATTTTTGAAGATAATGAGAGACCCTGAAATTGTGGAAGAGCTTAAGAAAAATGAACCGGAGGCAACAAATTATTTGGCAACGGACAAAATCAGAATAAGTATAGCGGCAGAAGATGCTATAGAGCAACTGCTTAGAAAAATGGTAGAAACCAGATATGTAAATATTCGTCACGGCGATATCGCCAGCTACACAGATTTTATAGAAAAGGCAGGCACTCTTCAAGATATACACCGATTAAGAGAAAACTAACCAATAGCTAATAGCTTGTAGTTTTTTACCAGCTACCGTCTAAAAGCTAACCGCTATCAGCTAAAAGATAAAAATTGATAGGAGGTGAAACCGTTACCGTCTTTTGAATGAGAGTTTAAAAGGTAAGTAACGGGCTTCGTATGTCGAGCGAGAATAAAAATATCGAGTCGAACGAATCCGGCACAGGCAATATCTCTCAACAGATAGTGAACGAGCTATACCAAAAAGCCATAAAAAACGGTAGGCGATTGTATCAAAGTGACTTAAGCGACCTTGTCGAGGCAAAAAGTAACCTTGATACAGACATTGAAACATCTGTCGACGTAGTTGACAACATTTACGCAGAATTAATAAGTAAAGGCATAGAGATTATTGATGATGAACCTGATGCCGGTATAAACGGCAATATAAATTTGAGAATTGATGACGTAGTAAGCGCAGAGAACTTGACAGGCAATCCACATGTATATGAATCTAACCGAAGTATAAATGCAATAATCGATTCGCAGGTTTTGCCTAATGCCAATGAAGTTGACAATATCTCCGGTGAAACAGCCGCGTCAATAAAGCCGCAAGAAATTGATACCAGCATTGACAGCGGCATTGACGACCCCGTAAGAATGTATCTTAAAGAAATCGGACGTGTTCCCCTTTTAACAGGTGAACAAGAAGTACGTCTGGCGAAAATTATGGAAAATCGTGCCAATGACGAAGAATCGGCGTTACAAGCACAGAAAGATTTGGCTGAAGCTAATTTGCGCCTTGTAGTCAGCATTGCAAAAAGGTATATTGGACGCGGTATGCTTTTTTTGGATTTGATTCAAGAAGGCAATCTCGGTCTTATCAAGGCTGTTGAAAAGTTTGACTACAAAAAAGGTTACAAGTTCAGCACTTACGCCACTTGGTGGATACGTCAAGCGATAACCCGCGCCATTGCCGACCAAGCGCGTACCATTCGTATTCCCGTTCATATGGTGGAGACGATTAACAAATTGATTCGCGTACAAAGGCAACTTTTACAAAAACTCGGCAGAGATCCTACGCCGGAAGAAATCGCCAAAGAAATGGATGTGTCAGTCGATAAAGTTTTAGAGATTATGAAAATCGCGCAGGAACCCGTTTCTTTGGAAACACCGATTGGTGAGGAAGAAGATTCGCACTTAGGTGACTTCATAGAAGACCGCGACGCGCAGGCTCCGGCAGACGCGGCGGCTGATGTACTTTTACGTGAACAACTTACCGAAGTTTTGGGTACCTTGACTGACCGTGAAAAGCAAGTTTTAATGTTGCGTTTCGGTCTAAAAGACGGCAAGGCACGTACCCTTGAAGAAGTCGGCAAAAATTTCAAAGTTACACGCGAACGCATTAGACAGATTGAGGCTAAGGCACTTAGAAAACTTCGACACCCAAGCCGCAGTAAAAAGCTCAAAGACTTTTTGGACTAGACAAAAACTTTTGCAATTCTTTTTCAACATTGAAAGGGAGTTGCAAATTTTTTTTAGCTGGTAGCTATTATAACCACTAAAAGCTACAAACTAACATCTAGTAACTAGGTGGTGTTGAATAAATCAAATTTGAAAACGTCGCAAATTACGTAACCTTCGCAGTAGGAGAGGCGCGCAAGGACGCGCGCCCCGTCCGCGCAAGTCGCCGGACGCGACTTATGCGGACTTGTTTCTTTTTGTTACTTTTTCTTTGCGCCAAAGAAAAAGTAAATCATAAAAAATCTTAACCACTTGTAAAAATCCAAATTAATCAACACGCCCTAAAAGCTATTGACATAAAAAAGATTTTTACATAAAATTTTTAAATCAGATTCGGTGAAAAATTTATGTAAAGGAAGTGATAACGTGGAGTCTTACTTAAAAACTTTTACTGATATAATGCCGTTGGACGTGCTGTTAGGCTTTATCTGCCTATTCATATTCGGCGTAATATTGGGCGCGGCAATATGTCTGCCGTACGTGCATAAACATTCCACTTTGCCGCTTGAAAAACTCAGCGGCGATTGGATATGGCATTACAAGCCGGATTTGGTATTATGCATTGTAGGTTGCGTGGTTTTCATAATAATGGCGTTTCTGCTTATAAGCGGCGTTTGGCGTTTAACATAAACGTGAAAATTTCTTGCAATGTAAAAATCTGTTTGTTATAATAGGCGCCGTTACAGTAAAGTAAAACAAAGGGAGAGATACGTTAATGATGAAGTTGGAGAAAAAGCAGATAAAAATCGTAAGCATAATAATTGCAGTGGTTTTTATCGGCAGTGTGGTAGCGTTGGCACTTACACAGAGCGGCGGCATTGCGGCAGCGGCACCTTCCAGTACGGTCGGTGTTGTCGATATGTCGCAGGTTATGATGCAGCACCCCGACAGACAAAGTGCGGAAGATCAGCTGAAAGCTACCGTTGAAGAAGTTGAAAAGAATTTTAAAGAGAAAGAACCCGGTCTTACCACAGATCAAGAAAAAGCAGATTTTTATATGCAAAGTCAACAGATAATCGCCAACCGTGAAACCGAACTCAGCGAACAACTTTTGAAGAAAGTCGAAGAGGCAGTAAAGCAGACGGCTGAAGCAAGAGGATTAAGCATTGTTGTTGCTAAGGCGGCAGTTGTTTACGGCGGCACCGATATTACCCAAGACGTTATCACTAAACTTACGAAGAAATAAAAGGTCTTTGCTTGCAGGGACAAAACCGTAGTGGAAAGTAGAAGACGAACTCTTCACTTTCCATTTTTTAATAGCATAGCTTATAGCTTTAAGCTTAGAGCTTAGAGTTTAAAGCTAAAAAAGGAATTTTGAATGTCACACTACAGGCTTGGTGCGGCGATTTTGTCGGCATCACTAATTGCAGGCGGTTTATACTTTTATCAACTGCCAAAAGCTCCGCCGCCGAAACCCGCCACCGAATCCGCTGAAAAAATTACAGAGTCCGAATCTGCACGCGGCGCAGGCTTAATTGACATTGAACAGATAAAAACTCTACACCCCGACGGCGAATTACTCAAAGAATTGAAAGGGCGTAAAATTCGTTTAAAGCTTGAACTTGAAGAAGTTATGCGACCGGTCCTACCGCCGACCATTCCGCAAATTGACGAAAAGCCTTTTGAAGATTCTGCGCGTGAAAGACTTATGCAGGATTTTATCAGCAAAATGGCTGACCTTAAGTCCAAACAAATTTCTTTAATAGAAAAGTATCGGCAGGAGACTGAAGGCGAATATATCAAGCGTCGAAATGCCGTTCGCGACATTTATTTCAATGAGGCGCTTAATATCACTTTGAAACTTCAAAATGCCGATAACCTGCGCTTGTCGAAAGAGGAGTATGAAAAACTTCAAAACCGCCTTGACGAAATTGTTATGGAAAGAAATGTAAAGCAGGGCGAAATGCGCGAACAGTGGATTAATGAAGTCAATGCTAAGGTGCAGGCGGAAATTTCAGAAGAGCAGAACCGTATTAAAAGTGAGTACGACGCGATTTATCAGAAGTCCAAAGAAGAATCGGAAAAGCGTATACGTGAGGTAGAGGCGAGAAATCAGGCGCTTGCGGACGCGGCACGTGAAATGGATTATCGGCAATCACGGAGGCAGGAACTTTTTTCCGAGCTTGTTTCTACCGACAAACAACTTGTCGAGCTTGAAAATAAAATCCTTGACGCCGTTGTAAGTGAGACCGCACGACTTGCCGCGATAGCAAAATTGGAATATGTCTTTGTTAAAGATGATGAAGACTTCGACGCGGCTGAATATACATTGCCGCCGAATTTTGAAAGTAATCCCAACGTTAGAATTTTTTCAAAGACGGTGGTTTACTCTGCTGGCGGCATTACCGATTTGACGAAGGATTTAATTAAGTCTATGCAACTTAAAGGATTATTAGCTGGTAGCTAGTAGCTTGTAGCTGGTAAGAATTAAAACTACCGGCTAACAGCTACCGGCTAAAAGATAAATACGAAAGGAACGATTGTTTTGAAGAAATTACTTGCCGCAATGACGGTAATATTGTCAACTTTTTTAATGACCGGTTGCGGAGGAAATGAAAATATTGGCTACGTGGATCAGAAAAAAATTATGACCGAAGCGCCGCAAATGGTGAAACTCGTAGAAGAAGGTACCAAAAAAGCTGAAGAAATTGAAACTCAAGCAAAAGCCGAATTGGAAAAAAATCCCGACATCAGCGACGAAGACAGAAATAAAATGATGACTGAATTTGACCGCAAGATGAGCGGCATTAATCAGGCTTACGCTACGCAGGTGCAACATAAACTTGACGAAGTGCTTGCCGAAGTCTGCAAGGATAAAAATGTTTCAATCGTGCTTGACAACACGGGTATGAATAAAATTTTGATAAACGGCGGCATGGATTTGACTGCCGACGTCATTAAAAAGTTGCAGTAGTTAGATCGATAGTGGTTAGATCGATAGTGGTTAGATCGATAGTGGTTAGATCGATAGTAACTAAATTGGAGAATACATTATGGAGAAAACTTTATCTGAAATAGCAAAAATTATAGGCGGCAAACTTTCAGGCGACGGCAACATAAAAATTACCGGCTTGAATCGGCTTGATATGGCGGGTGAAGGCGATTTATGCTTTGCAGTGGAAGGACATTTGGACGAGGCTAAAACCTGTGCGGCGTCGGCAGTTATCCTGCCTTTGAAATATACCGGCGACTTTCCTAAACCTTCAATAAGAGTTGAACACCCAAGAGCCGCATTTGCTCAACTGCTTGAAATTTTTACACCGAAAATAAATATTCCCACCGGCATAAGCGACCAGGCTTTTATCGGCGAAAACGTGGAAATTGCGGAAGGCGCTACGGTTATGCCCTTCGCGTACATAGGTGACGGCGCTAAAATAGGACGCGGCACGATTATTTATCCACACACTTACATTGGGCATTACGTGACAATCGGCGAGGACAGCAAAATTTACAGCGGCGTCACAATTCGCGAATACTGCAAAATCGGTAACCGTTGCGTAATTCATTCGTCGACAGCGATAGGCGCGGACGGTTTCGGCTTTACCACTGAAAACGGCGTTCATACTAAGGTTCCGCAGGTAGGCAACGTTGTAATTGAAGATGACGTGGAAATTGGCGCGAACGTCGGCATTGATAGAGCGGCAATGGGCTCGACGATAATCGGTCACGGTACGAAGATTGATAACCTTGTACATATTGCGCATAACTGCATAATCGGCGCTAACTGTTTAATCGTAGCGCAGACCGGCATTTCCGGTTCAACTACGGTCGGCGATAACGTGACTTTCGGCGGGCAAGTCGGCACGGTGGGACATATTAAAATCGGCAGTAATTCGGTTTATGCGGCACGCTCCGGCATTACAAAGAGTATGCCTGCAAATTATTTCGGCGCAGGTTTTCCCGTACGCACGCACGCAGAGTGGCTCCGTATGCAGGCGGCTATGCAAAAACTCCCTGCCCTTGTTAAGCGTGTTGCAAAATTGGAAAGAGCGCTTAAGGATACCGAACGCGAACTTAAAGACACGGAAAGAGAACTTAAAAATATGGAAGAGGGAACAGGGAACAGTAATTCCTAGCCCCTAGCCCCTAACCCCTAGTCCCTAGAATGGAGGTTATAAATTGGAAAGTTTAAGAAAAATTTTCGGCGCGGTACTTCTTTTGGCAGTGTTTATCTTTCCGCAAATTGTTTCTGCTGAAAAAACAGATTGGAAGGATTCCGGCTACAGTTTCAGAGGCGTCAAGACGGTTGTCGTGTTGAACCTGCACAATGACGCCGATTTAAGCTCGGTCAGTCGCGTTATACAGATGAAACTTGACAGCGATTATTTAGACAAATCCAAGAAGTTGAAGAAATGCACGGTTTTGAATGAAGATCAGGCGCGCAGAATGTTGGGTCTTCCGAATTTGTCAAGAGATGCATTGAAAAATCATTTGAGCCAGATTGCAGACCTTTGGGTAGAAGGCAACATTCACGTTTGGCGTGACGATTACCACATTGTCCCCGCGCGTACCGTTTGGGAAAATAAAAAACGCACACGCCGCATTAGAAACCGCTGGGGCGATTGGGAAGAGGAGA
>CAMJNB010000020.1 GCA_946407175.1 uncultured Selenomonadales bacterium
GCAAAAAAATTTGGACGCAAGGTGACACGTGGCATTGGTACAGGCGGCGGCTTGATGACGTGGAACCGGCTCAAACTGAAATTGCACGCGCCGGAAATGTTGACGCCATTCGACGCCGCGCCGTTGAACCGCTGATAAAATTTTCTGCCGCCGTTGATAAAATAAAAAAATCTTCCGCACGCAAAAATAAAAGTGCCGACAAGATAAAAAATGCCGACGAAATTTTCATTGAAGGCAATACGCGCGAATTTGCAAAGACGCTGTTTGAATTTGTCGAAAGTCTTAAAATTCACGACAAGCTTGTAAATTTGTCGGAGCTTGAGGAAAGTCGCGGGAACCTTGCGCCGGCAATGGAGCATTTAAAAATTTGGGACGACATTGTTAAGCTGACGGAGCAGATTGTAGATTCGGCGGACGAGGAGTTAATTTCGCTGAAAGATTTTGACTACATTGTAAATGAGGGACTTGACGCGCTGGAAATGTCGATAATCCCGCCCGGCATTGATGAAGTGACCGTCGCGCAGTTTGACCAAAACTCACTGCAAAATGCAAAGGCGATTTACGTGCTGGGTTTCGGTGAAGAAAATTTTCCGCGCAAGGTAAGTGAAAAACTTTTGCTGACGGACGCGGACAGACTGCACCTTAACGACGCCGGCTTAGAAATTTCAAAAGGCGGCAATGAAAGTATGCTGGCGGAAAAATTTTTGATATATCGCGGCTTGACTTCTGCCAAAAATTTTCTGTACATATCCTATCCGCTGGCAAATGCGGAAGGCTCGGCAATGTACCCGTCGCCGCTGGTTGAGCGATTCAAAACTTTGTTCGACGTGAAAATTGACTTGATTAAAATTGACGTGCTGGACAATCTCGGCACGCAAATAAATTTTGCACTCGTCGAATCCACTTCAAAACTGCAGGATAAAACTGCGCGGGAACTTTATGCGGCGAAAAATAAAATGAGCGGCTCGGTGACGCGCTTTGAAAAGTTTAATAAATGTCCCTTTCAATATTTTGCTGAATACGGCTTGAAGTTGGAACAGCGGCGCGAATATAAGCTGACGACGCCTGACGTCGGTACTATCTTGCACGAAATTTTACGGCAGTTCGGCGAAGATTTGAAAGCTGAAAATAAGCGTTGGGCTGAAGTTACGGACGACGAAATTAAAAGCCGCGTCACGAAAATTTTTGACAACATTACGCCGAAATTTAACAATGAAATTCTGCTGAGTACAAAGACGCTTGAAAATCAGCGCGCGCGTATTCAAAAAGTTGCCGTCGCGTCAATCCGTCGCCTTGTTGAATTGGACAGCCACAGCCAATTTCACCCCAAAATTTTTGAAACGGCATTCTCAAGCCTTTCAAATACGCACTTGGTTTACAAACTTGACGAAACTCAAAGGGAGCTTTTCGGCAAGATTGACAGGATTGACTTCAGTGAAGACGGCAGACATTTTTTGATAATCGACTACAAGACAGGGCAGGCGTATCTTAATTTGTGGGAAATTTATCTCGGCATTAACCTGCAACTTTTAACCTACCTCATGGTTACGAATAATATTGAGGACGTAGGTAAACGTATGCCCGCCGCGATGCTTTACTACTTTTTGAAATATCCCGTGAAAACCGGCAATTCCGTTGAAGACGCCGAAAATAAAATTGACAACGATTTAAAAATGTCCGGCTACATTCTTGCCGATAAAGAAGTTGTACTAGAAATTGACAGCACGCTGAAAACTTTGAAAGTAAAATTTAACAAGAACGACAGTTTTAGTGCAACGTCGCTTAAAACTACCTTGAAAGACGCGGACACTTTTAAACTGCTGATGAACTACGCGGAAGAATGTTTGAAGGCGACCGGCAAAAAAATTTTAAGCGGCAATATCGCGGCGGACCCCGTGAAAACGAAAACTCAAGACGCCTGTAAATACTGCGCGTACTATGAAGTTTGTCGCCTTGACATAAGGTTTGACGTTAAAGTTAGGACGCCGCTTGATGACAACGCGATTTTAGAAAATATGCGTAATGGAATTAAGAATTAAAGTCTAACTGCTAAAAGCTAACGGATAAAAGCTAAAAAAGGCGCGGGAAAAAATTCCTACGCCTTTTAAATTTGCACAAAAAAATGGAGTCCCTTTTTAAAGGAACTCCTAAGTTTAGGTGGTGATTGCCGACAGCGTTACGTCGGCTGGTGCCTTACACGCTACGTGCAATCGCCTTTATGTCGTCTGATTTATTTTGCCGCAGTGGGTATTATTCCCAATGACGATTGTTGCCGCTGTTTACAGCTCTTACATCAGTCCAGCCGCCTTGACCGTTGGAAATTCTGAAGTTGGTATTGGTAGACATATTGGTAACGCCGATTTCCGTGCCGTCGGTAAGCGTGACAGTAATCTTGCTGTTGGTAATGCCGCTCTGCGTCTTCTCGAAGTCGATATCGTTAATCGTGACGTCGTAGAGCCAGATGAGATCGCCTTCGTCAACTCTGTCAATGATATCATTACTGGAATGTCTGTTGCCGTCGCTGTCGGTGTAGCCGATATTCTTGAAGTAGAAGAAAGTTTCTTCGCCGGAACCGCCGACTAAGGTGTTGGAGGCGCCGCCGCCGCCCCACAGACTGGAGGAGGTGTTGTTGCCGCCTGCGTAAATGACATTGCTTTCTGCGGAACCTGCCAAAGTCAACTTGGTATCAGCTACTGAAGTTGCATTGATAACGCCGATACCGCCGTAAGTCTTCGTGTCGTAATTCTTGTCATTGAGCCAAATGTTGACGTTGCTGAGTTCGGACGCCACATTCAAAGTATCTCTTGCGCGGCTTGTGTTGCCCCAGTAAATATCGGTTTCGCCGTCATAAGTGAAGGAGTTGACGCTGCTGGAAATACCGAATTTAATGTTGGTTACGGGAGCGTCGTTACTGTCGAACTGCACTCTCATAATCTTGTTGTCGCTGTTGGTGAATCCGCCGTCATCTCTTACAATGACTCTGTCTTCGCCGAGAGAAATTTCAACCTGGTTAGCAGTTACGTTTACGCCGCTGTAGTTGTTGAAGGAACCGAGATAGAGAAGGTCTGCGCCGGACATATCGGGATCACTGCCGCTGCCTCTGTAGAAACCGAAGTTTTGAACGGTATCTCTGCCGCTGCCGAAGACCGTGCCGCCTGAAGTGCCAAAGTAGAGGTTATTACCTGCGTTTACAGTGGAGTTGCCGCCGGAAATAATTACGTCATTGCCGGCACCTGCCGCAACGTACTTGCGAGCGCCATTGTCTCTTGAGCCGTTTGCCGTAATTGTTTCATTTGCACTTGAACCCCAAACTGTAGCGCGGCTTTCATTGTGCAGATCAAGTTTCGTGACGTTGAGGAACTGATTGGTACCGAGTGACGCCGTAAATTGAGTGGTGACATCGGGAGCTACATAGAGTCCGCCGTTTCTTTCAGCCTTGTAGTAATCGCCTACGTCTGAATTGGTCAATATCGATGCAGTCGTATTCGCCGCAATGTAGCTGAATTTGTTTGCCGTGACGCTACTGTTGCTACCTACCAAGAATCTGTACGCACCGTCAATCGTGTTCAAGCCGTTAAAGCTGATTGAAGAGTTTTCGGCATATGCTACAACTTCTTCATTCTTCGTCTTGAAGTTGATGGTTTGAGGATCAGCAATCAACACATTGGCGCCTGCAGGGTTGTCAAAGCCTTGTGTCCAACCTACAACACTGTTCATGCCGTTGGAAAGTACAACGCTTGCACCGTTGCTGCCGTCAGTTGAGGAAATGTTGATAACGTCATTGCCAGCGCCTGCGTCTACATAATCGTTTGCGCCTGCATAAATCGTATCAACATAAGAAGAACCGGTAATCGTATCTGCTCTCGTTCCGTTTATGTGGGATACCATCATTGCGCCTTTGGTGAAGTTGGACGCGTCGAGGGAGCTTTCATAGTTGCCTGCCCATACGAGGAAGTTGGTGGAGGCGCTATTAGCCGCGTTTGCAATTACCGCACGTGTTGCAGATGCTTCGTCGTAGTTTTCGCTTGAACCTACGGTAATCGTTGAGCCGTCAGCTATCGCAATTCTGTTGCCGTTAAGGCTTAATTTATCAAGCGTCAAACTTGCACTTGCAGAAAGTTTCGTCGCAATGATGACGTCGCCTTCGTCAAAGTTGTAGTCGGAAATTTCAATCGCGCTTGAATCGAAGAAGTAGTCTTTGTTCGTGCCGCCTTCTACGTGGTCTGCAGGTCCCGCATAAATCGTATCTGAACCCGTGCCGCCGAACAGTGACGCAACGCCGCCCGTGCTGCCTGCATTGTGGTAAATGTAGTTGCCGCCGTTGCCGCCTTTTACAACGTTATTGCCGGTTGCCTGCGGTCCTATTGCAATAGTGCTCTGTCTTGCACTGCCCAAAATTGAATGGTTCGTTGCAAAGGTGCTGTAGTTGCTGTCCATACCAATCGCGATCAAGCTTGCGTTGCCGTTTTGTACGTCTATAACCGCCGTACGCATATCAGCGCCGTTGTAAACGCCTTCGGTGTGGTCAATCTTAATCGGGTTTGCAATGAAGGACTGCAAGGTAACATTTTTAGGATGTCCGCCGAGTGAGTCATCGCCGTAAATATTTACGCCGCCGGTAACCGCCGCCATTGTGGGACTGGTTGTATTTGCCGCCGCATAACCTGCAACCGTTGACGTCCAACTTGTTGCAAAGGATTTTGCACTGCCGTAGTCTACATTGTAGAAGTCGTCATAAGCACTTACCGTGTTGCTGATAGCGTCAACCGCCGCTTGTACGGACTCTTCACGGTCAATACGAATCTGCGCAACGCTGTAATCTTCTGCAGTAACACCGCCGTTGTTGTTTATGTACAAGTAACCGATTGAGTCATTGACTTCTACCGCCGTGTTGCCGCCTACAATGTAGTAACCGGCACCGACCGTAACCGTTGCGTTGTTCGCCAAGCCGCTTGAAATGCTTACTATAGGCTTGTTGTCTGTTGAATTTGTAACCGCCATTGATACTGTGGAAGTGTCAGTGGAAACGGCTTCACCTGTCAACGAAACTGCTACGTTGTTCACGTTCATCGTGTAAGGCTTAGTAGTATCACTCTGCGTTCTGTCTACGTTAGCCGCACTGAATGTTACGCCGAAAGTAGTATCCGTTGCCGAAGTTATGGTATCATTCATTCTTACGCCGGTAACACTTACTACCGCGTCAGAATCGTTGCTTACGATATATGCATTTCTTACTGCAGAATCGGTGGACGCTGCAATTACAACAGGCGCGTCATTTACCGTAACTGTCGCCGTGCCGCCGGAAGATACGCTGGAGTTAATATCATAGTAAACCATGCCGCCGGTTACGCTGTAGTTATCGCCGCTTACAACGTTTTGAACCGTCATGTTGTTATCGGAACCGAGCGTAATTTGCGTACTGACATTTGCCAAATTGCTTGCCGCTTTGTAAACGGTGTATTGATCGTTTACCGTGTAAGCATTGTCGCCGGTAATTGTTGCGCCGGAATTAAGGCTCGTAATTCCCATTAAGCCGCTACCGGTCGTTGCATTTTCAAGGCTGATTCCCGCAACACCGTCGCTGTCATGCAAATGTACACCTACGCCGTTAAATGTACCGGTCACTTCATTGGCGGTCATTGTAACTTGTACTTTTGCATCGGTGGACGCAGACGCTACCGACAAATCGGAATTGGAGCTTGAGGCAACAACTGTTGCAACAGCGCCGGTTGAATCAAACATTGCATAGCCGGGATTTGCAACCGTCCATTCCGTACCCATTACGTTCAAGCCGGAAATTGTGTCGGCATTTACCGTAACATTGTTACTTAAGCCGGAAACTCCGGAAACGGACGCGCCGCTTTGTGAACTTGTCGTAAGTACGCCGTACAAGCTGTCTGAGGACGCCCCTGCGAATGAGAAGTATTCCGAACCCAAGATAACGGTACGAGTACCCGTGCCGCCTTTAACCGTCCAAGCTGAACCTGCTTCAACGGAATTTGCAAAGGAGATAACGCCGTTTGTAATTGTTGCCGAATCGCCGTTCGCCAATACAACTGCATCCGCATTTCCTGCATTCAAAGTCTTAGCGCCGGTTGAAGAACTCAAGTTAATGGTACCGTTCGCCGTATTGATATTGGCATTACCGGATTGATCGAATACTGCCGAAATACTTGCGTCGGAAGAAATAACGTCGATATTCCAATTGGCTACATTGGCGCCGCTTGCACTTCTCACGCTTACGTTGTGATCGTCATTCGCCGTAAGTGTTACGTTCGTGCTACTGTCGCTTAATGCTATCGCCGCTACTTTTGTACCGTTTGAATCTGCCGTAAGGGTATCACCCTGCGCAGTGAAGACGACTCTGTCACTGCCGAGTGTCGCTTCAGTAAGACCCGTGCCGAGCGTCCAGTTTGCACCTGAAGTAAGGCTGTCTACTCTTACAATGTCACTGTTGCTTACGGTAGCCTTACCGCCTGCCGCAAGTGAGCTGATAGCGCCGCCGATTTTGCTGAATCCCGATGCCAACGAACCTGCATTTGTTGCGGCAACTGTACGAACGCTTGAATTGTCAGCCGTTACTACTGCGCCAAGTTTGCCGACGCCTTCAAGAATAGTGCCGTTGACTTGCAAAGTATCATTCGCGGTGGGAGCAGTTGCTGTTACCTTTACGCTGTTGCCTTCTTCAACCGTCGCCGAAAGAACAGAAGTAGCGTTGCTTGAAGCGGTAACCGTCACGGGAACAGTGTCATTTGTGGAAACGCCCAAGCGGTTGTACGTAAGAGCGTCACTGCCGACGAACCAATTTTGAAGGGTGTCGATATTACCGAGATTTACTGTTGCATTTGCCGTAATGCCTACACCGCCGGATACACTTTCAAGAATGAGGTTAGTACCTGCACCCACCGTAGCTCTTACTGCCGCACCGTTAATATCTTGATTGAAAGTGTTATTTGCAGATTGAAGTGTCACGGCTTCGCCGGAAACGCCGGACAAGCTGACTTTGCTACTACCTGCCGTAAGCACCAAGTTGCTGTTGTTGCCGAGGTTGCCTGCTACCGTACCAATTCCGTTAAGAACGATATTATTGCTGTAAGTGCCGCTGCCGGTAATTGTCACGGGCGCCGCTACAACGGTATCATTAATGAGATTTGCCGGAACCGCATTTATCGTTGCGGCAGCAGAAGCAGCCGTATCAGTAGCTGTTGCATATGTAGCAGTTTTCTCTGTTATTGTAACTGCACCGACGGAAGTATCGGTAGTGCTGAATCCTGCATAAGCGAAGTTGTCGCTGTGTGAGTAAACAGTAACTATAGTAGGAGTTGCCGAAGGATCATCATCATCGGTTGTGGTGGTTGTCCGAGTGGTAAGAGTATCCGATACTGCCCAACCTGCATTTACGGTAATGTTGCTGCCGTTAGCGCCGATTGTAGCGACATCAGACAGTGTAGTTGACGTAGCTACGCTGGTATTACTAACTTCAGTAGTGGCAAACGCCTGCAAATCAAAAACAAACTCTGAATTCTTAGTTGTCATAAATCGATTCCTCCGAAAAGAAATTTTTTTTACTTACTTAAAAAATGCCGCGAACCGGAATGCGTAGCCATAAGCTACAGCCAGTCTATACGCGCCTTTTATAGGATCGTTGCGTCGCGACTTGCAACGATATCCGCGCATTACAAACTTTTGAGTGACGCCAGCGCTTATTCCGTACAGGAAAGCTACATTTTATATGATCAATAACCAATCACTTCCCTTTCTCGGAAAGGCATAGCGCCTATATATCATCCGATATCGACTAATGACACAATATCGGCAGTTGATTAGTAAGCGGACCACAAAAAAATTATGAGTCCTTAGACTAAACCAGGTGCGATTGATCAAGTCGCGGCTTAGTCAGTCACAGCGATTAAGACTTCCCTGTCCCCAATCAGCGGCTATTTTATATCTAAACTTGCCTTTGTGTCAATACTTTATCGAGATTTAAAACTTTAGACTTAAAAGTCCAAAAACTTTTTGGCTGAAAGACGGCTGAAAATTTTCACGTTTTCTTGTTAAGATTTATATCGGGGACTTGCCAATTAATAGGTGTTTCGCCGATTGAACTTAAAAAGTTGTTTACACGGGAAAAAGGTTTACTGCCGAAAAAGCCGCCGCTTGCCGAAAGGGGACTTGGGTGCGCAGACTCAACTATAAAATGTTTTGGATTCGTTATCATAACTTTTTTGGCGCGCGCAGGTCTGCCCCACAAAATAAAAGCAATGGGACGTTCGTGATTGTTTAAAAGTTCGATAATCCTGTCGGTAAAAATTTCCCAGCCGTGACCGTGATGCGAAAAAGCTTGGTGAGCGCGTACGGTTAATACGGTGTTTAAAAGCAGTACGCCTTGCCGAGTCCAACACTTCAGACAACCGTTATTTGGAATGGTACAGCCCAAATCTGCGCGAAGTTCTTTAAAAATATTGATGAGCGACGGCGGCGGGGTAACGCCCTCCTGCACGGAAAAGCTTAAGCCATGCGCTTGACCTTCTTCGTGGTAGGGGTCTTGACCTAAAATTACAACTTTGGTATCGGCATAGCTTGTATAGTGCAAGGCGTTGTAAATGTCGTACATATCGGGGAAAATTTTTTTCGTACGGTATTCGCTGATTAAAAATTGGCGCAGTTCCTTGTAATAGGGCTTTTCCAATTCCGCGTCGAGCAACGGCGCCCAATCGTTTTTAAAAATTTGCATGTTTATTACCTTTTAGCTTTGAGCGATTAGCATTTAGCGGTTAATAAAAAATCTCTAATAGCTACCGGCTAACAGCTAATCGCTAACAATCAAAAATGCGTTACCAAAAATTTCAAATAAAACTTTCGGCAACGCTGACACAGATTTATAAATTACGAAACAAAATTTCTAAAGTTTACACGAGAACACTTGCAAGGCGGACAAGTTCGGGATCAAGGGGCTTTCTGTTATTGACAGAATCGAAAAGGTTAATGCTGACAACTTTGCCTTCGTCAAAACCGAAAACAACGTCGGAAACGCCGGAAATAAGTGCAAGCGCCGCACGTTCGCCGAGCATTGAAGCTTTCATACGGTCTTCAACTGTAGGCGAGCCGCCGCGCTGAATGTGACCGAGAATGGAAACGCGCGTATCAATGCCGGTTTTTTCCTGCACTACATTTTTCAAGCCAACGCCGGAGCAAGCGCCTTCCGCAACAACGATAATGCTGTAACGGCGACCTTTTTTGTAGGACTCGACAATTTCAGCGCAAATTTCGTCCAAATCGTACTTGACTTCCGGTACAATGATATATTCTGCGCCGCCTGCAATACCTGCCGTCATTGCGAGCCAGCCGGACGTATGACCCATAACCTCAACAATCATAATGCGGCGATGAGCAGAGGCAGTGTCACGCAGTTTGTTAATCGCGTCGACAGCCGTATTTGCCGCCGTATCACAGCCGATAGTGTAATCAGTTCCCCAAACGTCATTGTCAATCGTGCCGGGCAGACCTACAATCGGAATGCCGCCCATTTTTGAAAGAAGTGAACCGCCGGTTAATGAGCCGTCACCGCCGATTATGACGAGACCTTCAATGCCGTGTTTTTGAAGATTTTCCAAACCTTTGCGGCGTCCTTCTTCAGTTTTAAATTCTTTGCAACGCGCAGTACCGAGAAAAGTTCCGCCGCGCTGAATTAAGTCACTGACACTGCGCGAATTGAGTTCAACAATTTCATCTGCCAACATACCTTTGTAGCCGTTGTAAATGCCGAAAACTCTTACGCCTTCATAAAGTGCAGTTCTTACTACGGCGCGTGCCGCCGCGTTCATACCGGGACTATCGCCGCCGGATGTCATTACCGCTATAGCTCCTGTTATCATAACTTTGCCTCCCAACATTTAACGCGCAATGCAACGCAATTCTAACAATTATTCTTGCCGCTATTTTAGAGAATTTTTTTCACGTTGTAAAGCAATTTTTTTATTTTGGGTGAAAATTAATTAGACATTAGCGGTTAG
>CAMJNB010000021.1 GCA_946407175.1 uncultured Selenomonadales bacterium
AAAAGTCCGCCGTCCAGTTCCGTCGTACATTCGGGGTGGCGCTTTAAAAGTTCCGGCAAAACTTTTTTCAATTCTGCGCGGTAACGCCCTTCCTTAAAGCCGAATTTTTCAAAGTGCCAAAGTAAATTAAAATCCGCGTGAAGTAAATCGGGATTTTTGGCGCGGTAATCTTCTGCCGAAAAATATGGCGAAGGGTCTTTGCCTTCGCGCCAACCGATATTTAAATAATGCTCCGCCGCATCAAGATATTCACCGAGACCGTAGGTTTTCTTGTACCAATCTGCGTCGAACAGTATAGAGTCTTCAATATATTTTTTTTCTTGCGAATCCATTTTAAATCCTCAAAATTAGCTGGTATCTATTAGCTAGTAGCTGGTAGCGATTAATTATAGGCTACAGCTACCCGCTGAATCTTTAAATCGTTGTGCCAATGGACATAGCCGCCTACCATTGTCGTGTAAGCGTCGGGACTTACAACATTGCATTGCAACGCGCAGGGGACGTAATCGCAGACATGAGCGTCAAGCAAAGCGTCATCAATCGGCGTAGATATCACGCAAGCTATGTCGTACATCTCTTGTCGCAGTTCAACTTTAAATTTCCAATCGACAACATAAATTTCACCGCGCTTGCCGTCAAAAATCGCCTTAGTCTTGCTGAAACGTGAGTCATTGTAAATCAAGTCAATGCCGGTAGCGTTGCGAATATGATAGCCCATGCCGAGACATTCAATATTTTGGTTGAATTTAACTACCATACGCAAAATGACTTCCTGCGCAAAGAGTACGTCACTTATAATTTCGCCGTCCAAATTCATCAGCTGCACGTTTAGTATTTCTGCGCGACCGTCCTGTACCCGATTGTACGTGGCATTTTTTTCAAAGACTTCCCTGCCGCGCGATAAACTTTCTGCGTCAATCGGTATGTCAATTTTAAATTCGTCATCATCTTGCGAAAGTTTAGCTTCCTCAATTAACGCGGCAACTTTGTCAGCGTCTTCGCCGATAAGTTCACGGCGCATTCTTACAATTTCGTTGCGGTAAACTTCAATCACTTCTTTAGCCGGAGCGTCCATAATCAGCTTTCCCGCCTGCAGGTAAAAAGCGCGTTCACATAAATTTTTCACGGCGTAAGTGTCGTGACTGACAAATAAAACCGTGACGCCACTTTCAATCATCTTTCGCATTTTGTCCATGCACTTGCTCTGAAAGAATGAATCGCCTACGCTTAACGCCTCGTCGATTATCAAAATGTCCGGCTCCAAAAATGCGTTGACTGCAAAGGCAAGACGCGCGAACATGCCGGAAGAATACGTTTTAACCGGCTGTTTCACAAAGTCGCCGATATCTGCAAAGGCAACAATGTCATCAACCTTTTCATTCATTTCATCGCGCGACTGCCCCATTAAAAGACCGTTCATATAAATATTTTCAATGCCGGTCATGTCGGGATTAAACCCCGCGCCCAATTCCAAAAGTGACGCGATACGCCCGTTGACTTGCAAAGTGCCGCCGGAAGGAGTAAGTACGCCGGTTATCATCTTCAGCAGAGTAGATTTACCCGCGCCGTTTTTACCTACAAGTCCGACATTTTCACCGCGCCGAATTTCAAAGCTTACGTCCTGCAGTGCAAAAAAATCTTTGCTGTAACGTTTATGAAAAGGGTGAAACGTCTCTTTCAAGCGGTCAATGTCATTTTCATAAATCTTGTAAATTTTTGAAAGGTGCTCCGCCTTTATTACAATGTCATTCACAAAATCCTATCCTTTAAACTTAAGTTATACGACTGACAAAAGATATTGACGCGAATTTTATGGTATAAAAATTTTTTTGTCAATGCGGCGTTTACTTTGCCGAGTTTTTGATATTCGTCAACTTCTCAAAATAAATTATTGACGCCTTTCAAAATTACTTCCCTATGCAAAACGAATTTGCTATAATGCTTAGCAAATTTTTTAATTTGTAAATTTATAAGTACTGCCCGTTCATGCGGGAGAGGAATATAATGACAGAAGAAAATCATAAAGCAGAACACATAGTAATAAATGATTCGAGGTTGAATAAATACTTGTCACCGATAAATATTTGGGCGTTATCATTCGGCTGCGCGGTAGGCTGGGGCGCCTTCGTGATGCCGGGTACAACTTTTTTGCCGATAGCGGGACCTTTGGGCACGGCGCTTGGTATGGCAGTCGGCGCATTGGTCATGCTGGTAATCGGCTATAACTACCATTACATGATGAACCGCTACCCCGAAGCCGGCGGCACGTATTCTTACGCAAAAAATGTTTTAGGCTACGATCACGGCTTTTTAAGCGCGTGGTTTTTGGTCATGGCTTATATCGCCATAACTTGGGCGAATGCTACGGCAATACCATTAGTCTTCCGAAATTTAATGGGGGACGTGTTCCAATTCGGTTTCTTGTACAAAATCGCCGGTTATGACGTTTACATAGGTGAGGCGTTGCTGTCACTGTGCACGATATGGCTCTGCAACTTTATATGTATTCGCGGCGGCAAAGTTGTTGCCTACGTTCAAACAATCGCGGCGTTTATACTTTTTATCGGCGTGACGGTAGGTTTCTGCGCGGCAATGAATGCGCACGGCGGAAATATTTCTGACTTTGAACCGCTGTTTTCACCTGCCGATACTCCGATTGGCGCAATCTTCGGCATAGCGGTTTTATCCCCTTGGGCATTTGTCGGCTTTGAATCCATTTCGCACTCAACCGAAGAATTTAAATTCTCCGTGACAAAATCTTTTTCAATACTTTTCACTGCGGTAGTGACAAGCGCGTTGGCTTATATTTTTTTGGCGATAATGGCGGCGTCGGTACTTCCTGCAGGTTATCATACTTGGGTACAGTATATCGCTGACATAAATCATTTGAACGGATACGCGGGACTGCCAACATTTTTTGCGGTCCATTCACTTTTAGGCGATAGCGGTATGGCGGTATTGGCGTTAACGTTAATCGCGGCGGTTATAACCGGTCTTGTAGGTAACTCAATCGCGGCAAGTCGTCTTATATACGCCGTAGCGCGTGATGATGTCATTGCCGGTAAGTTAAAGCAACTCGGCAAGTACGGCACGCCGCAAAATGTTTTTATGTTTTTAATGCTTATGTCACTGCCGATACCTTTTCTCGGTCGCACGGCAATAGGCTGGATTGTCGACGTAAACACGGTAGGCGCAACTATCGCCTATGCCTACGCGTCCGGCGTTGCGTTTTTCCTTGCGAAGAAGGACGGCAATAAAATTGTTCAAGCTACCGGCTTAATCGGTATGATTATTTCCGTGATATTCTTCCTCTACTTTATGATACCGAATTTCTGGGCGGTAAATGCAATGTCCGCCGAATCCTACATAATGCTCATGGGTTGGAGCGTGCTTGGCTTTATAGTCTTTCGCTACATTTTTCAGAAGGACAAGAAAAATCATTTCGGCAAGTCAACCATTGCATGGATGGCGTTGCTGTTTTTAATTTTCTTCACGTCAACAATGTGGTTGCGTCAATCTACGCATGACACGACTAAAACCGTGCTGAATAATTTGAATGCGTACTACCTTGAAGAGTTAAAAGAGCACGGCGCGATGCTTAACCCGCGTGAAAAAGATGACGCTGAATATTATCTTGCCGGACAAATGGAGCACGTAAGCTTTTCACTGACAACTTTCAACGCGTTGCAAATGTGTCTGATAGTTGCCGCGCTTTCAATAATGTTCAGCATTTACAACATGATGAATAAGCGCGAAAAGCTTATGGAGATTAAAAAGGTTGAGGCGGAGCAGAGCAGTAAGGCGAAAAGCACTTTCCTTTTCAATATGAGCCACGACATTCGTACGCCGATGAATGCGATTGTAGGCTACGTGAATTTGGCAAAAAAGGAAAAGGGCGCGTCCGATACCGTTAAAGATTATCTCACGAAAATCGAGGCGTCCAGCGATCACCTTTTGGCGCTGATAAATGATATTTTGGAAATGAGCCGCATTGAAAACGGCAAAATGGAATTGGAAATTGAAAAGTTCAATATCGTCAAAATTATGAATGAAGTCTACGACCTCTTCATTACGCAAATGCAGACGAAAAATATTGCCTACACCGTCAGCGCCGAAAATATCACAAACAAAACGGTTATGTGCGACAAAAACAGATTGAACCGAGTGCTTTTAAATTTAATCAGCAACGCTTTTAAATTCACGCCGAGCGGCGGCAGTGTCACCGTGACGCTTGCGCAAAAAGGCGCTACCGATACAACGGGATTTTATGAACTGCGCGTCAAGGATACCGGTATGGGTATGACGCCGGAATTTGCCGAAAAAGTTTTTGAGGCGTACACGCGCGACCGCACGGTAAACAACATTCAAGGCACCGGTTTAGGTATGGCGATAACTAAAAGCATTGTCGACCTTATGCACGGCACGATTAATGTTGAAACGGAATTTGGCAAAGGCACCGAATTTACTATCAATGTCAGCTTTCCTATTGCAGAGGATGAGCCGGAAGTTGAAGAAAATCCCGTCAACAACGCGGAATCCGAAATTGATTTTTCAAAAATTAAATTACTCTTGGTTGAGGACATTGAAGTCAACCGCGAAATTGCCACGCTGATTTTGGACGAGTTCGGCTTTCAAATTGAAACGGCGGAGAACGGTAAAATTGCCGTAGAAAAAATCGCCGCGTCTAAGCCCGGCGAATTTCAGCTGATTTTAATGGATATTCAAATGCCGATAATGAACGGCTACGAGGCGGCTAAGGCGATACGCGCACTGCCGGACAAGCAACTTTCTTCAATACCGATTATCGCAATGACGGCGAACGCCTTTGCAGAGGACGTACAAAATGCAAAGGATGCCGGTATGAATGACCACGTTGCAAAGCCTCTTGACGTGACGCAGATGATGACGACAATTACAAACATCCTTTCACAGCGCGATTAAAAATTTTCACGTCGATTTAAAACTTTTACGTCGATTAAAAATTTTTATGCGTCAAGACATTTGCCGGTTGAAGGCGTTGCAAGAAATTTTTGTAAGAATCAGCGCATACAAAATTAAAACTGCCAGCGACGTAAAATTTATTCCGTGACGTAACATTTCGCTTGTATGAGTCAGCGGCAAAATTTCTATAAAAATTCTTACGGCGTCGGGCAGTTGCGACGTTGAAAAAAATGTTCCGCACAAAAATGACATCGGCATTAAAAAGTACGTGTTGACCTGCGATAGCTCTTCAAAAGTTTTCACGTACATTGCCGCGCAGAATCCTACCGCCGCGAATATTGCCGAGTTTAAAAATATCACGGCGCAAAATTCCGTTGCCGATACAACGTCAGCGAAAAAGTTTAACCGCGCGTCGAACAATACGGCGATAACCAAAATTAATGCTGTCGATATGAATGCACGAATTACCGCCGATAAAATTTTTCCCGTGACGAAGGCGGCAGGTTCAATCGGCGCCGATAAATAATTTTCCAAACTCTTATGATAAATTTTTTCCGCGTGTACCGTCGTGGCGCTCATGTAGCTGACGTTCATTGTATTCAGCGCGATTATGCCTGGTACGAGAAAATCTAAGTACGTGCCGCTTTCCGGCGTGATACTGCGTCCCAGTCCCCAGCCGAATGCCACAAGGTAAAGCACCGGCGTCACGAGACGCGATAAAATAAATTTTTTTAAGCGGCGTCGCAGTACCACCCAATCCCGCCACATTACCGTTTCAATGTCTGAAATGTAAGCTTGAAGCTTAGAGCTTAGAGCTTGGAGCATAATTCTTAATCCTTAATTTTTACAAATCCCATAGTAAAGCTATTGTTACACCGTCAAATTTAGTTTTCGGCAACGCGAATTTTCCGCAGGTACAGCACAAAGCCGCCGCCTCGCAGACATTTCCGACGCCGATATTTTTTTTCACAAATTCCGACTCGTCCAATTTATATTCCAAAACTTTCGCGGCAAGTTCGGCGGCAGTGAAAAATTTTATCTCACGTCCAAAATCCTTTACAAAGTCAAGCAAGCCGACTTCATCGCGCTTAACGTCAACCGTTGCAAAAAATTTAATCCTTTCACGCGGCTGATTGATAATTTTACAAGCGGCGTCAACGGCTTGAGAAATTTTTTCTGCCGAAGTACCGCGCTTACAGCCGATACCGCAGATTAAATTTTTCGGCGTCAAATTCAATCTCACGTTACCTGCCGTAAGAAAAATTTCTTCGCCGCGCAGAATCGCCGTATTAATCGCCTTAATCGCGTCTTTAGGCTCCGGCAGAAGTCCCAGCCGTGCGGCAAAATTATCGGCGGCAAATTTTTTCTCGACATCGGTCGCCGTAGTGATAACGGGGTTGGCGTCAATCTGCGCGGAAATTTTCAGCGTTAAATCATTGGCGCCGCCTACGTGTCCGCTTAACAGGCTGATAACATTTTGCCCGCGCTCATCAAGCACGATAACGGCAGGGTCGCTAAGCTTGCTGACAATATGCGGGGCAATCATACGCATGGCAATTCCCGCCGCACAAATAAAAATCAGCGCGTCGAACTTCGTGAAAATCTCCTCTACAAAGTTTTTCATGCTGTCGAAATCGCGCCCTTTGATAAAAATTTTTCCGCCGGTAAAAGCGGAAATTTTTTTTGCCAATTCGTGACCTTCAGCAGTCACCGCTAAAATTGCAATTCTCATTTTTTAATCGCGCTGACTCATTTCAGATTAATCGCTCTGTAAAAATCTGTACGCCGTATTATACATAGAGTTGACGGCACTGTTTTCGGGGATAATGTCCCAGTCAAACGTCTCAACCGGATCTGAAAGGGCTTCACCGTCAAAAGTGTAGTTTGTAACGGCGCCTACACGAAAATATTTCACGCCGTCGCTAAGTTTAAATTCTTCGCGAAAAATGGTGTACGCCACATTCTTATTGCTGCTACGTGACTGTGCAGAAGGTTCTTGCTTGACCAATGCGAAAAAAATTAATTCGCCGTCGGAATCTTTTTCAATCGTAATAGAATCTGAATCAACGTACCACGTGCCGTAAGCGTTCACTGTAGCGTAGCGCCAAGTTTCAGCGTGTACCGTCGTCATAAGTGCAAGTGCGAATAAAAATATCAGCGTCGTAAAAATTTTTTTCATCGTCAACACCCTTCCTACAATTTAACCGCTAACAGCTAAAGGCTAACTGCTACTTTAAATATTTTAACGCGTGGTCGTACATAACCTCGCCTATACTGCCTTGCGGAATTTCTTGCCAAGGAGATTTAAGGTCGTCGGAACCTATTAAACCTTCCGCGCCGTAGATTTTTGAAGAGACGCTGGCAATAAATTTTTTGCCGTCCTTATTGTTAAAAGCACAGACAGAAATTATATAATGCGCGGGATTTTTCGCGGCGTTGCGCCATTCGTCGGTAAATTCGGTTTTAAAAGCGGCGTGAAAGGTTTTAACGTCGCCTTCCGTGCTTTTCAGCGTCACCGAATCTGCGTCGATAAAAAATTGGTCGCCGAAATTATCAGCGCCGAGATTTACCCAATTTTCAGCGTGCACCGTCGTCATAAGTGTGAACGCGAATAAAAATGCCACTGCCATAAAAATCTTTTTCATAATAAACACCCTTTCTACAAGCTACCAGCTAAAAGCTACCGGCTAACACCTAAACCTGCCGCATTGCCCATAGCCCAAGCCGCCTGTAAATTAAAGCCGCCTGTAAAGCCGTCAATGTCGGCAACTTCGCCTACAATAAATAAATTTTTAACCAACTTCGACTCCATAGTTTTTGGATTAATTTCCTTCACGTCAACGCCGCCGGAAGTTACAATAGCCTCTGCAAGCGGTCTTGTTCGTGTCACGGTTAAAGGCACGCCGCGCAGATTTTCTACTAACCTTCGGCGTTCTTCCTTCGTCACGGCGTCAACCTTTTTATCTTCGTCAATGTAAGATAAATCTAAAATCGGCGGAATTAATTTTGCCGGTAAAAGTTCAACCAGCGCGTTTTTAATTGATTTATGTTTGAACTTTTGAAAGTCACGTAAAAGCCGCGCGTCGAGTTGCTCCGGCGTCAGCGCAGGTTTTAAATTTATCACAAGTTCGACGAAAGATTTTTCCGCTAAAAGTTTCGCGGCGGTACGGCTTAACGTCAAGATTATCGGTCCCGATACGCCGAAATGAGTAAATAACATTTCGCCGAATTGCTCTTCAACGGCTTTACCGTCCGCCTTTAAAACTGCACGAACATTTTTTAATGAAATGCCTTGCAAGTCTTTTACAAAATCTTCCTCAACTTCCAAAGGTACAAGCGCCGGTAAAATTTTTGTGACGGTATGACCCAACTGCCGCGCGAATTTAAAGCCGTCGCCTGTCGAGCCGGTAGCAGGATATGACGCGCCGCCGGTAGCCAAAACCACAACGTCCGTGTCGATAAATTTTTTGTGAACTTCCACGCCGATAATCTTGCCGCCGTTTGCAAAAATACCGTCAACGCGCGAATTTAATTTTACGTCAACGTCCAAAACTGCCAGCCGCTTAGTCAGCACTTCAAGCACTTCCGCCGCATTGTCGCTTGCAGGAAAAACCCTGTTGCCGCGTTCAACTTTCGTTTCAAGACCGAGCGTCTCAAAAAAATTCACGGTATCTTCAGCAGTAAAACTTTTCAAAGCGCTGTAGAGAAATTTGCCGTTGCCGGGAATGTTTTTGACAATTTCATTGACGTCAGCCGCGTTGGTAAGGTTGCAACGTCCCTTGCCGGTAATGCGCAACTTTCGACCGAGCATATTATTTTTTTCAAAAAGCGTGACAGCCGCGCCGTTTTCTGCCGCACGAATCGCCGCCATAATGCCCGCAGGACCGCCGCCGATTATTATAGCTTGGAGCTTAGAGCTTGAAGCTTGGAGAGGATTAGTAGTCATCTATTTTAGCCTCAACTAATTGATATAATGTTTTAACTTCAGCCGCAGTTAGGTGACGATACTTGCCGACTTTCACGCCGTCCAAAGTCAAACCTGCAAAATTTATGCGCACCAACTTTTTTACGCCGCAACCTACCGCCGCAAACATTCGCCGAATCTGTCTGTTACGTCCTTCGTGAATGGTAATATCAAGCGTCGCAGAATTTTTATCGGCGTGCAGTAAATTTATTTCGGCGGGAGCGGTTAAGCCGTCCTCAAGTTCAACGCCGTTTTGGAGTTGCGAAATTTTTTCGGCAGTCAGTTCACCTTCGATTTTTACGCGGTACGTTTTCGGCACTTTGAATTTCGGGTGAATAAGGCGGTTCATTAATTCGCCGTCATTAGTCATCAAGATTAAGCCGGACGAATTTAAATCCAGCCTGCCGCATGGATAGACGCGCGTAGAAATGTCTTTAACCAGCTCCATGACGGTAGGACAGCCGCGTTTATCTTTCGCCGCAGATAAAAAACCTTCCGGCTTGTTTAAAAGCAGATAAACTTTTTCCGCGTCAAAGTGTAACTGCTTGCCGTCGACACAAATTTTATTAATCTGCGCGTCCGCCCGTGCGCCCAGCGTGCTGATAATTTTGCCGTCGACCGTGACACGTCCCGCCGTTATGAAACTTTCTGCCTCACGCCTTGACATTAAACCTGCGCGGCTGATTAATTTTTGCAAACGCTCTTCACTCAAAATTTCCACCTCGAAAAAGTTTGTCGAAATTATAACGGCGTCAATTTAAATTTGCAACATTAATCAGATATTAGTAACCGGTAAATAAAAAAACGGCGCGGATGTATTCGCTGCGATCTGCCACGTCGGAATTACCGTAACATTGTACGTACGTAAAAGTTTGAATCATAACCAACCCTGCGAGCAACATCCGCGCCATGTTTCTTTTTGTTACTTTTTCTTTGCGCC
>CAMJNB010000022.1 GCA_946407175.1 uncultured Selenomonadales bacterium
ATGAAAGTATACCGGAGGAAGTCATAGCGGTGATAGTGGCGGCAATAGCACGGTGCGGCATAAGCGGCGAAGTTAAGGCGGTGCGTATGGTTGACCGCGACAATGCGGCGTGGAAGAGTCAAGCACGCTCGAATATCGGCAGTAGTAGATAGATCGATAGTTGATAGATCGATAGTTGATAGATCGATAGTAAACTAGCTAACTAGAGATCTAGAGATCTAGCGATCTAACAAAGGAGTGACGAATTTGGAATTTCTTGATGCATTCAGCGTATCCTTGCAGTCAGTCTGGAATGACAGCGGCTTTTCATCTTTCACCGTCGGCAACGGCATAATGATTTTAGTAGGTCTCATACTTTTGTACATGGCATTTGTAAAAGAATTTGAGCCGCTCTTACTCGGCCCCATTGCATTCGGCTGTATCCTTGCTAACTTCCCGAATACAGATTTTTTCGGCGAAGAAATGAACGTAATGAAGGCAATTAACTTCGGCATCACGTACGAAATTTTTCCGCCGTTAATCTTTCTCGGTATCGGCGCAATGACGGACTTCGGTCCCCTGCTTGCACGTCCATGGACATTGCTTTTAGGTGCGGCGGCACAGATCGGCGTATTCGTGGCATTGGCAGGAGCGATGATTGTAGGCTTTGACATAAAGGAAGCGGCGGCAATAGGCATTATCGGCGGCGCTGACGGTCCTACGTCGATTTACCTTTCAATCAAGCTTGCACCGCACTTACTCGGCGCTATCGCGGTCGCGGCTTATACCTATATGTCATTGGTACCGATGATTCAACCGCCGATTATGAAACTTTTAACCAGCCAAAAAGAACGTGAAGTCGTTATGACGGAGTTAAGAGAAGTCACGAAGTTTGAGCGCGTAGTATTTCCGATTGTCTCAACGATTTTCATAAGCTTACTTCTGCCGCCTATCACGGCGCTTTTGGGTATGTTAATGCTCGGCAACTTATTCCGCGAATCCGGCGTAACGGACAGACTTAGTGACACGGCGCAAAATTCACTTTGCAACATTGTCACGATATTTTTGGCAACTGGTACCGGTATGACAATGAACGCGAAAGACTTCCTTGTACCGGAAACGCTTTTGATAATTTGCTTGGGACTTATCGCGTTTATGGGCGGCACGGCAGGCGGCGTACTTTTGGGAAAAGTTATGTGTCGTGCTACCGGCTGGAAAATTAATCCGCTTATCGGTTCGGCAGGCGTCTCTGCAGTACCTATGGCGGCGCGTGTTTCGCAGTTGGTAGGTATGAAGGCTAAACCCGGCAATTACCTTTTAATGCACGCAATGGGACCGAATGTCGCCGGCGTTATCGGTACGGCGGTTGCGGCAGGTACCATGCTTGCAATGTTGAAATGATTTAAGGTAAAATTACAAGGTAAAGAAATTTAAATTTTAGATTTAAGGTTTTAAGGGTTAAATTTTTTGGTTGTATTAAAAAATTTTTTAGGGAGGAGTTTTCATGGATAAGGCAATAATCGTCATAGATATGCAAAACGATTTTGTCTTCGGTGAACTAAGCACGGATGAAGCAAGAGCTATTATTCCGCGTCTCGTCGAAAAGTTGGAAAAGGTCGTCGTCGAAAAATCTGCGGACTTAATCTTCACGCAAGACACTCATAAAGACGATTATCTTTCGACGCAGGAAGGACGTAATTTGCCGATAGTTCACGGTATCAAAAACAGTGAAGGCTGGGAAATTATTTCCGACTTGAAAAGGTTCACACCGTATGCAAAGGCGGTTATCGAGAAAAAAACTTTCGGTTCGACGCGCCTGCCTTCATTAATCAAGCCGTACAAGGAAGTTGAATTTGTCGGCGTTTGTACCGATATCTGCATAATTTCCAACGCGCTTTTGGTCAAGGCGTTTTATCCGGAATTGCTTGTCAGCGTCGATTCAAAATGTTGCGCGGGTACTACGCCGGAATCTCACGACATTGCACTCACCGCGATGAAAAATTGTCAGTGCAAAATCTATGATTAGGAAAAATTTATGTCAACCAAGTACAGAAAAATTTTAAAAAAACTTCAGCCGAAAGAGAAAAAGCCGAAGGAAAAGCCGGAGAAGGTCGGCAAGGATTATTTTTTGATAGTCATAATGATGGTGACTATCGTGTTTATGATTCTCGGCTGGCCGTACTTTGAGACACTGAATCGCGGGCTTTACTTGACACTGACTTTGGCGCTGGTTACCACGTACATTCGCCGTCACGCAAAACTTACTGAAAAGCAGGATTATTGGGTTGAAAAGGTCAGTCAAATTTCTATCGGCATATCGATAGTATTTTTCGCGATATTGGCTTACTATCAACATTTCGCTGATTAAAAAAATTTCCATACTCAAGCCGTCTGATAAAGCGTCGGGCGGCTTTTTTGTTGCAAAAAAAAATAGCCTTTAGCTATTAGCTATTAGCTATTAGCTTTTGATTCCTACTTTCTACTTTCTCTTCCCTCTTATCATTGCCGCCAAGTCGCGAACAATTTTCATACGGTACAAAAAGCCTTGCTTGCTAATGGACAACTTTTCGGCAAGCTCGGCGGCAGTATCTTCAGGGTATTCAAGCCTCGTATACATTGTGTCAAGCAAATTGTCATCGAGATTTATTTTGTGCGAAAGTACAAGGTCAATGTCGGCAATTTGTCTCTGCGCGGCGGCAACGGATTTATTCAAGTTGGCAGTTTCGCAGTTTACAATGCGATTAACCATAGCGCGAACCTCTTTAATGTTGCGTGCCACTTCAAAACGTTCAAGCGCCTTGTCAGCGCCGATAATGCCTAAAAAATCGCAAATCGCGTCGCCTTCTTTAAGGTAAACTACAAAAACGCCTTTGCGCTCGTAATAGCCGACGTTTATGTCGAATACGCGAAAAACTTTCTGCGTGAAGGCGGCGGCATATTCTTTTGCAAAGGCAATTTCAAGGTGGTTGATTTTTTCCGGACGATTGACACTGCCGCCTGCAAGAAAGGCGCCGCGCAGGTACGCAACGCTTAAAATCGGTCGCTCGATAAATTCTTCTGAATAAAGCTCGTTGAAAAGAGTTTCGGTCTGCGCCGTCAAAAAAACTCTTACGACGTACTTCATGGTTTTTTTCAAAAATTTTCGGCGTACTGCGGCAACTTCAATCTTGGCGTCGGTGAAAATTTTTTTAATAAGCGTGATAACTTTTCGCGTAACGGCGGCGTTAGAGTTTGCCAAATCTGCGCGTCCTTCTACCATGCCTAAACCGGTACCCAACATTGCGGCAAGCTCCGCACGCAAAAGTTTTTCACCAGCCGGAAGAATATGCGCCAATTCATTTTTTGTTTCGTACGTGTAGGAAGGCGGACGCGCCATGAAAATCACCTCGCTAAAAATTTTATATTTTTATTAACTTTTGGGATAAGCGCTGACACCGGTATAAGTTACCGAGTCACTGAATAACATGTTGTATGCGGACTCTTCAGCAACATGATAACCGTGCGTAGAGAAATCTGTCCTGCCGAAATTATCGTAAGTACCGTATTTTCTCGGATAATTGTCAGGGTATTTGTATTGAACATTGCCGTAGTCATCAACTAACATGTCAATGCCGTTTTCGGTAATCGCGTTGTACTTTGAGTTTTCATTAACATCAAGTAATTCCCAATATTCTTTGGCGACGATAAAACCTTGAAATTGATCCCTAGCTTTTCCAAGTACGACAACAGGACTGTTCGGTGCAAAAATAATTCCGCGAAAAGGTACATTGAGATTTACAATAACAGGTTTTGAATCACGAATAGGATTGGTTAAATCATACCTTTCAGGACCGTCATAAAAGAAAATCATGGGGCGATATTTATAGCGCGTTTCTTGTACCTGCTTGCCGTCTGTTTCTACGGTAACAGTTTCTGTTCCGGTATTCGATTGCTTAACATTTATTATAATCTGTCTGACGGAGTTAAATTGTTGAGTATTCCAGCCGGGAAGCCATCTAAAATAAAGCATTGGTTCACTTTCAATACGCACCCATAAAACGTCTGGATATTCTGTATCGGGTTTATCGGTATACCCCTTGTTTTTGTAGTAGCTATCCGGAACATATGAACGCACTCTGTAAGGATTTTCAATGTTTATGGTGTTGTGTATGCGCAACCGCTTAACTTTTTCTAACTCTTTACCCGTAATTGTTTGAGGGTCAAAATTTTTTTCTGTTACTCCTGTTGGATAACCTAAAGGCAAGTCCCAATCTTCCGAAATGTATTTGCTATATTTTTCAACCTGTATATCTTGCTTAAAGTCTATGTTTAACGAATCCACTCTTTGCCACTCATAGGGATCGCCATCAGGTGAACACGTGTAACTTTGGAGATTAAAAGTGTTTATGGCGGCACTAGTTTTAACTGCACTTGTCTTTATCTTGCCGTCTTCGCTGTCAGCTCTTATAGTTACTGTTTCCGTTCTATACAAAGAGTTTTCTTTGTAATGGTTTTTCTTATCTTGAAAGTGATTCCAAGCACCGGCATATATGCCATGTTCGAGGTTCGTCATGTATTTTTCAAGAGCACTTGTATTGTCCTTTTCTTTTGCCTGTCTGTATCGGTTTTGAATTTCCCAGTTACCTATGATGACGTTTTCATTTTTTAGCGTTTTCAATTTTTGGGTATCTTCTTCATCTAAGACTTGTTCAGGGGGAGGATTTGAAGGTTCTTCATTTTTTGGTTTGCCGTCATCTTCTATCATTTCGACGGATAACTTTGCAACGGCTGTAGCTTGGGCGTCCATAGGATCAAACCAGCCCGGCATCATAAAATGCGAAATTTCTTCGCTAAGTGTTACGTGATAGTAATAATTGTCGTCGTCTTTAAAAAGCTTTTCTGTAGGTGTAACAGTTTTATTTGTCCAAGAATTGGTTATAGTACTTGCGACTACGTTTTCTGTAGTTTCGGCGGCGTCTGCCGATTCACCGATATTGGATAAATTTTTGTTGGCGTATTCTGCGGCAGAGGTGTTGGCGGCGTCGAGATTAATTGTGGAATCGGTTTCACCGGCATATTCATTGTCATTGACGAGCAAAATTTTCTTGACGTTTGGAATGGTTTTATCTGCTTTACTGTCATCATAATTGGCAAGAGTATTTGCACCGGCAATGGCAGCCGCGTCCGCCGCATTTTGAAGGCGTGAAACATTTAGATAGTACCAGCCCATATCCACGCCTACGCAGACGAACATAAAAAGTAGCGGGAAGACTATGGCATAAAAAGCCAGAGCTTGACCGCGTTGATTAAAATTTTTTTTGCACTTATAAATAGATTTAAAACCTTTGTGATTACTCACCTATTATTCACCTTGATTTAAAAGAATGTTTTTGTCTCTTTCAGCAACGTTTTAATGTAGAAAATATTTTCACATCGCACTGAAAAAGAATTTCTGATTTAATTAAGTTCATCATCTCCCTTATAAATTTAGCGACGTCTGATAAATTTGAAATGTCGTAGCGTTAAAATTAATTTTCAGCTATTACCATTAAATTGTACTGGGCAGTTTGCGGTATCTTGTACTTATGCGTGGTGAAATGCGTCCTGCCGAAAGTGTCATAGGTGCCGTTGTAGTAATTGCGCGGCGTTTTTGAATTGGCGTCCTCCATATATTGAACATTGCCGTAGTCGTCGACGTACATTTCAATTCCGTTGTCGGGATTGATAATTTTTGTATACCTTCGACAATGCCTAAGCCGGTACCCAACATTGAGGCAAGTTCCGTGCGCAAAAGTTTTTCATCAGCCGGAAGAATATGCGCCAATTCATTTTTTGTTTCGTACGTGTAGGAAGGCGGACGCGCCATGAAAATCACCTCACTAAAATTTTTACCGTGCTATTGTTTAACTACCAACATATTGTACAACGATTCTTGAACAACTGAATAACCGTGCGTGGTAAAATCTGTCCTGCCGAAGTTATCATAAATACCGTACTTTTTCGGCGCGTCGGGATAAGGCATATACTGAACATTGCCGTAATTGTCGACGTACATTTCTATGCCGTTTTCAGTAATTTTAGTGTACTTCCATTTTATTTTTTGGGGTTCTGCTGAATAAGATCCTGATGTGTAATAATTACCATGCTCATCCGGTTGTGGGGCATAGTAAGGATTATCAACCGCTACCTTCTCTTCAAAATCATCATTTTTCCGGGTATATTTGGAACTGTCAGCTGATAGTTCTGCTTCAAAGTCTGCAGTAGTTTTCAGCCGCTTATATTCTTTAGCCATAATAAAGCCTTGAAATTTATCTGTTTTATCTCCAACTACAACAACGGCACTTTTAGGCGCATAAAGTACGCCGCGAAAAGGAGCATTCATATTAACAATAACCGGTTTAGACTCACGGAGCGGGTTATTGGTATCGTATCTTTCCGGTCCGTCATAAAACAGAATTAGCGGACGGTATATGTATTTGCCTTCTGCATTTTTTGCCGTGTTTGACTGATTAAAGTTTAGAATAATCTGCCGCACCGAACTTAAACCGGCTACTTTTAAATTATCGTTCCATTTGTAAATCATAGGTTCGCTTTCAATGCGCCCCCATAAAACATCTTCGCCGGTAACGTAAGGGCTGTCATTGTAAGCGTCATAATTAACATTTGAACGTACTAAATAAGGTTGTTCGATTTTTATTGAAGAATGTATGCGCAAATTGCATCTGTTTACAAGAGAGCCTTTCTTTCCACTCCACCAATCTTTATATTGAGGGGTAGAACCGCCAAAATAGCCTAATTGTAAATCCCAATCTTCGAGATAATACGGATATTTCAATGAAGATTCAGGCTTGAAGTCGACATTTATGGAGTCCAATTTTTCCCAACTGTATGAAGCGCCGTTTGAATTGTAGATATAGCTGTGGGGGTCGATTGTATTTATAGCCGCATCTGTTGTGACAACATTGCTTCCTTCGCCGTCTTGTATCACTATGGTTTCTGTTCTGTATGTAGCCTCGTATATTGCATGATGGTTGTATAAATCTTGAAAGTGATTCCACGCTTTCAAATAAATCTCATGACCAAATTTTTCTTTGTACGCGGCACGCCGCGAGGGATTTTCTTTATAATAATTTTGAACTTCCCAGTTGCCGACAATAACGTTATCATTTTTAAGATTTTCTATAACTTCCTGTTCTTTTTTGCCAACTTCAGGCGTAGTAACATGTTCCGGCGCTCCGTTTTCACTGACAGTCAATTTTGCAACGGCGTGAACTTCATCAGGCATATCATCAAACCAGCCCGGCATAATTAAATGCGAAACCTGTTCTTGAAGAACTACGTAATAATAATAATTGTTGGCGTCATCTTTATAAAGCGTCGTGATATATTTATCGTTTTCAGTTTTATTATCTTTTGTCACGAACTTAACAGATCCCTTCGTCCAAGAATTTGTTATTGTACTTGTAGCGGCGGGAGTTTCTGTGTCGACGGCGTCTGCAGATTCGGCGGTATCATTCAAATTTTTGTTGGCGTAATATACGGCAGAAATATTGGCGGCGTCGAGAGTGGGTTCGGCAGTTTCATTACCGGCATATTCATCGTCATAGACGAGCAAAATTTTCTTGACGTTTTTAACATCATTATTCATTTTAAGGGTATTTGCACCGGCAATGGCAGCCGCTTCAGCCGCATTTTGAAGGCGTGAACGATTCAGATAGTACCAGCCCATATCAACACCTACGAAGACGAAAATAAAAAGCATTGGAAAGGCTATGGCGTACAAAGCCAGTACTTGACCGTGCTGATTAAGGCAGCGCGTGGTATGCTTACAATGACATTTAACTTTTTCGTACAGATTCATTTTGCTCACCCTTTCTTTTAGCAGTTAGCTTTTAGCGGTTAGCCTACTCTCTACTCTCTACTCTCTACAATTTACCCCCTACATTCTTAATTCGTTAAAATTTGGACGTGACTTCAAAGGCGTTTTTAATATGCCGTGCGCGTTGTCTAATTTTTTTAAATCAATTTAATTTTAACATATTTAAGGCTTAAAATCTACTAACCGCGCTGTTAATAAATCTGTAATCTTCATAAAGTGACCTCTGCTAAAAATGTGATTGAATGGAAACAGATATTTTTGTTGCAAACTGAATAAATTGTGATAAAATATTTTCGCTTAAAAAAGGCGGGGTTGATAACCGTCAAGAAGTTTTCGCCGCCTCAACGAAGGGAGAAATTAATTAATGTTTGAATGGTTTGGCGGGTCGCGAGACATGGGAATAGATCTTGGGACGGCAAATACTCTGGTTCACGTCAAGGGCAGAGGAATTGTCCTGCGCGAGCCTTCGGTAGTGGCGATAAAACGTGACAGCGGCGAAGTGCTTGCTGTCGGCGAAGAGGCTAAGCAGATGATTGGGCGTACGCCCGGCAATATTGTTGCGATTCGTCCCATGAAAGACGGCGTCATTGCCGATTTCGACGTAACACAAGCAATGTTGAAATATTTTATAAAGAAGGCTATAAAATCAAATTCATTTTCAAGACCGCGCGTAGTTGTAGGCGTACCTTCCGGCGTCACGGAAGTTGAAAAGCGTGCAGTTATCGACGCGGCGCAACAGGCAGGCGCACGTGAGGCCTACTTAATCGAAGAGCCTATGGCGGCGGCTATCGGTGCAGGTTTGCCGGTTGAAGAGGCAACGGGAAATATGGTTGTCGATATCGGCGGCGGCACGACCGAAATTGCCGTAATTTCACTCGGCGGCATTGTTACCAGTCGTTCAATTCGTATCGGCGGCGATGAAATGGATTCGTCCATTGTCCAACACATTAAGCGCGTCTACAATTTAATGATCGGTGAACGTACGGCGGAAGAAATTAAAATCACGGTAGGTACTGCGATTGTCACGCCTGACACAGATAAAACTATGGACATTCGCGGACGTGACTTGGTAAGCGGTTTGCCTAAGACTTTAACGATTAAATCAAGTGAAATTCGTGAAGCGCTGGGAGATCCCATTTACAAAATTATAAACGCGGTAAAAGGTACGCTTGAAGAAACGCCGCCTGAACTTGCAGCCGACGTTATGGATCATGGCATTATGATGACCGGCGGCGGTGCGCTGTTGAAAAATCTCGACAAACTCATTGCCAAAGAAACAAGCATGCCTGTCTTGATTGCGGACGATCCGTTAAGTTGCGTCGGTGAAGGTACCGGCAGGTCTCTTGAGGATTTAAATCTGTTAAAGCGCGTCGTTATGACTTCCAAAAAGATAAGGCAGTAATTTAAGCTTACGGTTTGACGATTTTTTAATCTCAAGAGCCGGCGTTTTTCCTATGGAACAAAAATACAAACAGAAAAAACCTAAGTCGACAAAAAAAATAATCGCGGTAATTGCCGTCTTCGTCATGGTATTTTTTTTAATATTTTTGGCGGCACGCAGTAAAGTAGAATTTCCTTTTGTCAGCAAAACTGCGATGACGGTACTTTCACCTTTCCAAAACTTTTTTTCATGGACGGGAAGTCAAATTACATTTTTGAAAAGGAATTTGGCTGAAATTAGATATCTCTATAAACAGAACCGGCAACTTCGCGAAGAAGTTGAGCTTTTGCGTGCGCAAAATTTGACGGCGTCGGAATATGCGTCGGAAAATCAAAGATTGCGCGCACTTTTAGGTTACAAGCAGGTTACCACACAATTTGATTTGGTAGCGGCAGGCGTAATCGGTCGCGAATCCGTCACATGGTCAAGCGTCATTCTGATAAATCGCGGAACGTTGGACGGCGTCGCCAACAACATGGCTGTCGTCACGGAAATGGGGCTTGTAGGTCACGTCTTGGAGGCAGGCGCGAATACTTCAAAGGTTCAATTAATCTTAGATCCGC
>CAMJNB010000023.1 GCA_946407175.1 uncultured Selenomonadales bacterium
GCAATGAATCGCATGAAAATTTACGACTGCTTTACGTTTTACAATGAATTTGAACTTTTGGAATTGCGCTTAAAATCTTTGTGGAATGTGGTTGACTACTTCGTACTTGTCGAGGCTGACAAAAATCATAACAATAAACCCAAGCCGTTTTACTTTGATGAGCGTATGGAAGATTTTAAAGAGTTCATGTCGAAAATTATTTACATACCGCTTAACATAAATGTCGAATACAAAGGCGTAGGCGATTGGCAAATTGAAAACGGTCAGCGCAACGGCATTATGTACGGTTTAAGTGACGCCGAACCGGACGATTTAATTTTTATTTCGGATCTTGACGAATTTCCCGCGCCGGATATCATTCAGCGCATTGAAAACAATCAAACACCGTTAATAAGTTTATGTCCCGTTACCCCCCCCTTGCCGATGGACGCGCCTTGAGAGTTCCCTGCCAACTCTTAGTTTCCGCCGCTGAATTGCTGGAATATGTTCCCTTTAGTCTGCAACAGACTTTTCACTACTACTATTTCGATTGGATAGCAGGCGGCGATTCGAAAGGCACCGTGCTTGTCAAAAGAAAAAATTTAACAACGCCGCAAGAAATGAGAAATGCAAAAGGCTCTTTTCCGTTTATTCCCAATGGCGGCTGGCACTTTTCGTACATGGGCGGAGTCGACAAAATTATAAAAAAGATGACGTCCATTGTTGACGGCAATGAACTTGTTGTAAGGGCAAAGGCAAATTTGACTGACAGAGAGTATGTCAAAGAGTGTATGAAAAGCGGCAAGGATATTTACGGCAGAAAAAATATTCCGGAGTCACAATTTTACCCTTACGACATTTCAAATATAAATCTGCCGTACCTTGCGGAATTTTTGAAAAAATATCCTCAATTCTTGCGCAAGTATGATTTCGGCGACGAGTAAAAATTTAAAGATTAGTTAATAATTACCAGCTACCGGCTAAAAAGGAAGATTTAATGGAAAAAATGACTTACAAAGACTCCGGCGTTGACATTGACGCAGGCAACGAGTCTGTTAAATTGATAAAAGACGCGGTGAGAGCAACGTACCGCGAAGAAGTTTTGGGCGACTTAGGCGGCTTCGGCGGTCTTTTCGCACTGAAAAAATATGATGAGCCTATTTTAATTTCCGGCACGGACGGCGTGGGTACCAAACTTAAAATTGCCTTTCGCCTTAACAAACACGACACGATAGGGCAGGACGCCGTTGCAATGTGCGTAAATGACATTTTGGTACAGGGCGCCGAGCCGCTATTTTTTTTGGACTATCTTGCAGTCGGAAAATTAAATCCCGCGCAGGTTGCCGAAATTGTAGGCGGCGTGGCACGAGCTTGCAAAGAATCGGGTTGCGCGTTAATCGGCGGCGAGACGGCGGAGATGAGCGGCTTTTATTCAAACGGCGAATATGACATTGCAGGTTTTGCAGTCGGCGTTGTTGAAAAAAAATCGCTTATAACTTCTGCGCGTGTTAAATGCGGCGACGTGCTAATCGGTCTGCCGTCAAGCGGTCTGCATTCAAACGGTTTTTCACTGGTACGCAAAATTGTTTTCGAGCGGCAAGGCTTAAAAGGCGACGAGTTTATACCGGAGCTGGGTAAAACTATCGGCGAAGAGCTTTTAACACCTACGCGGCTTTATCCCGCAACTTGTCTGCCGCTTATAAAAAAGTTCGGTGAAAAAATTCACGGCATGGTACACATAACCGGCGGCGGCTTTTACGACAACATACCGCGTGCATTGCCGGAGAATTTCGGCGCGGAAATTGACTCGACCGCTTGGACGGTACCGCCGATTTTCAAGCTGATTCAGCACTGGGGAAATGTCGAAGATCGCGAAATGTTCAGAACGTTTAATTGCGGCGTCGGTATGATTTTAATTGTTGACGAAAATGCCGTTTATGACGTGAAAAAATATCTTGACGCGGCGGGCGAAAAATTTTATAAAATCGGACGTGTTGTCGAAGGTCACGGCGTCACGGTTAATTGAGAATTAAGAATTAAGAATTAAGAATGTAGAATTAAAAACTGAAAGCAAACCGCTACTAGCTACAAGCTACTAGCTACAAGCTAATGAGGTGTTCAATGACTAAGTTAGGCGTAATGTGTTCGGGACGCGGCACAGACTTGCAGTCGATAATTGACGCGATTCAGCACGGTGAACTTGACGCGGAAATTTCAATCGTACTCACCGACAAGCCGAATGTTATGGCGTTGGAGCGTGCCGAAAAGGCGGGTATTAAAAATATCTGCGTCGACAGAAAAAAATTTGCAAGCCGCGCAGATTTTGAAACGGAACTTTTAAAAAATCTTGAAGGCGTTGACTTGGTAGTTTTGGCGGGCTTTATGCGAATTTTAAGCCCCAATTTCGTGCGGCGGTACGAAGGGCGACTTATGAATATTCACCCGTCACTTTTACCGGCATTTCCCGGCGCCCATGCTCATCGTGACGTTTTGGCATACGGCGTTAAAATTTCCGGCTGTACGGTTCATTTTGTAGACGAAGGCACGGATTCCGGTCCAATTATTTTACAAGCGGCGGTTGAAGTTAAAGACGACGACACCGAAGAAACTTTATCTGCGCGCGTGCTTGAACAGGAGCATGTTATTTATCCTAAGGCGATAAAGCTTTTTGTCGAAGGCAAGCTTAAAATCGAAGGACGTCACGTAAAAATAATTAAGAATTAAGAATGAAAATTTGCTACAAGCTAAATTGGAGGGTGGAAAGATGAACGAAGTAAAAATTAAACGCGCACTTATCAGCGTTTCAAACAAACTCGGCGCAGTTGAATTGGCACGGTCACTCAATAAAGCAGGCGTCGAAATTATCAGCACGGGCGGCACCATGAAGGCGATTCGTGCGGCGGGCGTCCCCGTCACTTACGTAAGCGATTTAACCGGCTTTCCCGAAATTATGAACGGCAGAGTTAAGACGTTAAATCCCAAAATTCACGGCGGCATTTTGGCGGTACGCGATAACCCCGAACACGTAAAGCAAATGGAAGAAAACGGCATTGCGCCCATTGATATGGTTGTAGTAAATCTGTATCCTTTCAAGGCGACGATTCGCAAAGCCGGCGTCACGCTTGATGAGGCGATTGAAAATATTGATATCGGCGGTCCCGCGATGATTCGTGCAGCGGCGAAAAATTTTAAATTCGTCACCGTAGTCACCAATCCCGATACGTACGACGAAATTGCAAAAATGATTTCAGAAACCGGCGGCGTTGACTACGAGACGCGGAAAAAACTTGCGGCGGAGGCGTTTGCTCATACTGCCGAATACGACGCCATGATTACGGGGTACTTGTCAACATTAATTGAAAAGTGAAGCGGCTGTGCAAATTAAAAAGTTCATAAATAATTGGTACAATATTTCGGTGGGGCTTGCCGTTATCAGCGCGGTAATTGCAATTTTCGGCGTTGACGACATAACGCAAAAATTATTGTGGGGATCAATCGCGATATTGTTTCTGCATTTCTTTGAAGAATTTGGATTTCCCGGCGGCTTTCCGCTAATGGGCATGAAAGTTTTAATGAACAGCAAGGAAAGAGATTCGACGAAGTGGAACTGCAACAATTTAAGTTCAATGTTCGGCAACTGGGGATTTCTTTTCTTTCTGTACATATTGCCGCTGATTCTTCCCGACGTACGATTTTTAACATTAGCCGCGATGATGTTTTTATTTGCGGAATTTTTAATGCACGTGGTACTTTTCAACGTTAAACAGAAAACTATTTACAATCCCGGCTTAATCACTGCGCTTTTCGGACTTACGCCGCTAGGTGTTTACTACTTTGCAAATGTCTATGAAGGCAGTATGTATGCGTGGTACGATTTCATTATCGCTGTAGCGTACTTTATCGCTGTATTTTGGTTCTGTTTCCGTTCGCCCTTATATTGGGGACTCGGTTCATTGAAAGGTTACGCGCTGACGCGCAGATCTGCTTACGGCATGGCGGCGCAATGGAATTAAGAATTAAAACCTAAAAGCTGAAAGCTAAAAGCTAAAAGCTGACATAGAGGAGAAAATTTTTTATATGGTTAGAAATATTTTGCTTATCGGCAGTGGCGGGCGTGAACATGCTCTGGCGTGGAAAATGTCTAAAAGTATGCCGAAGAAAAAAATTTACGCGATACCCGGCAATCCCGGCATTGCTGAAGTTGCCGAATGTGTAGAAGGTATTTCAATCGGCGACAACGCGGCGATAGTGGACTTTGCTAAATCGCACGGCATTGACCTTGTAGTTATCGGTCCCGAAGCGCCGCTTGTAAACGGTCTTGTCGACGCTCTTGACGCCGCGCAGATTAAATCTTTCGGTCCGAATAAAACCGCCGCGCAGATGGAAGGTTCAAAAATCTTCGCAAAAAATCTTATGAAAAAGTACGGCATACCTACCGCCGAATTTGAAATTTTTGAAAATCCCGATGACGCGAAAAGTTACATTACTGAAAAAGGTGCGCCGATTGTAATTAAGGCTGACGGACTTGCGGCGGGCAAAGGCGTTATCGTTGCAAAGACGCTTGACGAGGCTTTAAGCGCGGTTGACGAGATGAAAAATTTCGGCGACGCGGGAAGTAAAATTGTAGTCGAAGAATTTATGGACGGCGAAGAGGCGTCCGTGCTGGCTTTTACGGACGGTAAAACTATCGTGCCGATGATTGCCGCGCAGGATCATAAACGCTTGCTTGACGGCGACGAAGGCGTAAACACCGGCGGTATGGGGGCTTATGCACCTGCGCCTGTCGTGACGCCGGAAATTATGACTAAGGTTGAAGAAAAAATTTTAAAGCCGACCATTGCCGCGCTGAATGAAGAGGGCATAACCTATCGCGGCTGTTTGTACGCGGGGCTGATGATTGTCGACGGCGAACCGAAAGTTGTGGAGTTCAACGCGAGATTCGGCGACCCTGAGACGCAAGCCGTGTTGCCGCTTTTAAAGAGTGACTTGGTTGACATTATGGAAGCCTGCGCGGACGGTACGCTTGACAGAGCTAAAATTGCGTGGAGCGATAAAAGCGCGGTCTGTGTAGTTTTGGCAAGCGGCGGTTACCCTAAGGCGTACAAAAAAAATATTCCGATTGACAGCTTAACGCGGGCGAAAGTTTCCACTACGATTTTTCACGCGGGTACGGCAATGCGTGACGGTCAACTTGTCACGAGCGGCGGCAGAGTTTTAGGCGTCACGGCGACGGCGGCGGACATTCATAAAGCCGTAAAAAAAGTTTACAAAGCCGTTAAGCTGATTCACTTTGAGGATATGTACTACCGTCACGATATCGCCGCGCGTGCATTGAAAATTGCGCCGGAAGTCAAAGTCGATTTAGGCGTAAAAGACGACGACGTTACGGCTGATTCAAATACTAAACTTGATTCAGATTCTAAGCTTGATTCAAATTCTAAACCGGATTTAAATTCTAAAATTGATTCAGATAAAAAGTCTGATTCAAATTCAAAACCTAAAATTGCAATTAATTTGTTGGGAGCAAGAAAAAAAGATGTTTGACGTTGTAATTGTCGGCGCGGGATTGGCAGGCGCCGTATTGGCAGAACGTTTTGCCGCGCAGGCTGACAAAAAAGTTTTGGTGATTGAACGCCGCCGCCGTGTTGCCGGAAATTGTTTTGATGAGGTGGACGACAACGGCATTTTGGTTCACCGCTACGGACCGCACCTTTTTCATACCGATTTTGTTGACGTGTGGAATTACCTTTCGCAGTTCACCGAGTGGGACGTTTATCACCACAGGGTTAAGGCGATGGTTGACGGTCAAGTTGTACCGATACCGTTTAACTTTAACACTTTGCACGAAGTTTTTCCGAAGAGTTTGGCGGATCGCCTTGAGGCGGCGTTGCTGAAAAATTACGGTTACGGTCAAAAAGTTCCGATTCTTGAGCTGAAAAAATCTGCGGACGGTTTTTTACACTTCTTGGCTGATTACGTCTACAGAAAAATTTTTTTGCACTACACCGAAAAGCAATGGGGCAAGCCGCCTGAACAAATTGACGGCGCCGTAACTGCGCGAGTGCCGATTTTCATAGGACGCGACGACAGATATTTCAACGACCGCTTTCAAGCATTGCCGCGTAAAGGTTACACTAAGCTGATTGAAAATATTTTGGCGCATAAAAATATTAAGCTTATGCTGAATACGGACAGCGCGGAAGTTTTAGAATTACGCGGCGAAGAAATTTATTTGTTCAACCAAAAATTCAGCGGCACGGTGATTTACACGGGACAGCTTGACGCGCTTTTCAATTTTAAATTCGGCGTCCTACCCTACCGCAGTGTTGAAATGAAGTTTGAAACTGTTGACACGGAGCATTATCAAGACGCGCCGTCGGTGAATTATCCCGATAACTACGATTTCACGCGCATAACCGAATTTAAAAACATTCACCCCGCGCAGTCACCGCGTACCACGATTTTGAAAGAGTATCCGCAAGATTACGTGAAAGGCGAAAATGAACCGTACTATCCCGTTTTCACTGACGAGGCGCGTGCGGCTTATGAAAAATATTCCGTCGAGCTTGCAAAGTTCCCGCAGATTTATGCGCTTGGGCGTCTTGCCGAATATAAATACTACGATATGGACGACGCTGTAAAGCGTGCATTGGACTTTTTCGCGGGGTTGAACGCTTGAACTGCGGACTGGTAATTCCAACACTAAAAGCGGGAAAAAATTTTCAAACGTTGCTTGAACAGATTGCCGCGCAGGATTTACCGCTAAAAAAGTTAATCGCCGATTCGCAGTCAACCGATGACACGGTAGCGCTTGCAAAAAAATTCGGCTTTGAAATTCTGCCGATACAGCGCAAAAATTTCAATCACGGCGCGACACGTCAACAGGCGCTTGAATATTTGCTTGAAAAATTTTCAATCGACGCTATAATATTTTTGACGCAGGATGTTTTACTGCACGACGAAAAAACTTTGTCGACGCTGGTAAAAATTTTCGACGCCGATTCAAAGGTCGGCTTGACGTACGGGCGACAACTGCCGCACAGTGACGCGACGATTGAGGCGCAGATTTTACGCCGGTTCAACTACCCCGCCGAAAGTCAGATGAAAACTTTTGACGACAGAAAAAATTTCGGCATAAAGACGGCGTTCAATTCAAATTCGTTCGCGGCTTATCGAGTCGACGCGCTGAAAAAAGTAGGCGGCTTTCCTTCCCACGTGATTTTATGCGAGGATATGTACGTTGCCGCCAAAATGTTGCTTGACGGCTACAAAATATTTTACAATGCCGACGCGCAAGTTTATCACAGTCACAACTACACGGCGACGCAGGAATTTCACCGCTACTTTGACATAGGCGTTTTTCATTCGCGTGAAGGTTGGATACGTGACACTTTCGGCAGTGCAGAGGGCGCGGGAAAAAAATTCGTGCTGATGAAGTTGAAGACGTTGTGGCAGGAAAATCCCGCTGACTGTTTAAGTGCTATTTTTCGTGACGGCGCAAAATTTTTCGGCTACAGATTGGGCAGGCTTGAAAAGTTTTTGCCGCGCAGTTTTTGTCAATTACTTTCAATGCATACAAATTTTTTTAGGTCATAGATACAGGAAAGAGGTAGCATTTTAAATGAAAAATTTGATTATCATTGGCGTAGGCGGTTTTGCCCGTGAAGTTTATTGGCATTCGCAGATGGCGTCGGGCTTTGATTCGGAATGGACGATTAAAGGCTTTTTGGACGGCGACGTTAAACTTGCGCCGGAAGAATACGCGAAACTGCCGGGCGACAATCCCGTTTTAGGTGACATTGACAGCTACGAAATTCAGCCGGACGACGTGTTCACCTGCGCCGTAGGTACGCCGGAACCGCGTAAAAAGCTTATTGAAAAGATGTTGGAACGCGGCGGCAAGTTCATTAACATTATCAGCGAACGCGCACATATTTTCCCTGCGGCGAAAATCGGCAACGGCGTTATCGTCGGTCTCGGCAACGGCATAAGCGACAACGTGACGCTTGGTGATTTCGCGCTGATGAACAACGTCTCTTATCTCGGTCACGACGTAACGGTCGGCAAGTACTCCTGCATAATGTCACACGTCGACGTAGGCGGCAGAGCGGTGATTGGCGAAAATGTTTTTATCGGCAGTGGCGCGATTCTTTTGCCTTATGTAAAAATCGGTGACGGCGCTTATATCGGTACCGGCAGTGTTGTTTTGAAAAAGGTACGTGCTGGCGCAAAAGTTTTCGGCAACCCGGCGGTGGAAATTTAGATCGATAGTGGTTAGATCGATAGATCGATAGAAAACCATCGATCCATCGATCCATCGATCCATCGATCCATCGATCCATCGATCCATCGATCCAAAAAGGAGTTAAAATTTTGAGCAAAGAAGAATTTATTAAACAGTTGACAGACATAATGGACACTGAAACTGAATTGACGCTTGAAACAGATTTAAGCGAAGTCGAAGAGTGGGACTCACTCAGCTTGGTATCATTCCTCTCATTCTGCAACGCAAGATTAAGGCGCCCGATTTTGCCGGACGAAATTAAAAGCGCCAAAACCGTAAACGATTTATTTTCCATTGTGAGTAAAGACTAATGCTTTTAACCGTTGAAAATGCCGCCGTCGAAGTCGTTAGCGCCTATGTTTCAAGTACGCGCGTACCGATTGAAGAGCGGCTTAAAAATCTTGTTGCGGATAAAAAAATTTCCCGTCTGAAAAAAGGCACGGGCTTTGAATCTTTCAGTATTGCCGCCGAAAAAATTTGTTCGTCGGACTTTTGCGCGGCGGCGGCTGAAAAAATTTTTACTGCAACTGAAATTAAAAAATCGGACATTCGCGCCGTGATTTTCGTGACGCAGACGCCCGATTATTTTTTACCGTCAACAAGTCACGTCCTGCATAATCGCTTGGGCTTGAACCGTGACGCCGCAACTTTCGACATAAATTTAGGTTGCTCCGGCTTTGTCTACGGTCTGTACGTTGCCGCATCGCTGGTGCAGAATCTTGACGGTAAAATTTTGCTTTTATGCGGCGATACAGTAACACGAAATATTTTTGCTGACGATATCTCCTGCCTTTCGGTATTCGGTGACGCGGGATCGGCGGCAGTCATTTCAAAACGTAGCGGCGAAAAAATTTTTTTCAACATTGAAACTTACGGCGAACTTTCCAACGCTATCATAATGCAACGCGGCGCCTATCGTAACCCGCTTGTAGTTGAAAGCAATTCGCTTAACGTCCGTGAAAATTTCGTCACTATGGACGGCGCGCAGGTTATGGACTTTTCGACAAAATTTGTGCCGAAAAATTTAGTTGACTTGATGAACTTTGCCAATGTCGACACGTCGAATATCGGCAACTTTTTTTTACACCAAGCAAATAAATTAATGCTGGAAAATATCGCGTCGCAGTTACAAGTTCCCGCTGAAAAGGTGCCGTTTAAATCTGCGCGAATCGGCAATACCAGCTCGGCAACAATACCGGTGACTTTGTGCGAAATGGCGCGGCTTAATGAGTCGGTGAACTTTTTATCGGTGTTAAGCGGTTTCGGCGTGGGAATGTCGATAGCGTCGGCGATTGTCGATTTCAAAAATTTGCTTTGCCTTAAGACAGGTGAAATTTGATGAATGTGAAATTTGATTTTAGCGGAAAAAATTTTGTGCTGATAGGCGCGTCGTCCGGTATCGGTCGGCAAACTGCGATTGAACTTGCTGAAAGCGGCGCAAATGTTTTGGCTGTCGGCAGGAATTTAACGCGGCTTGACAGTTTGAAACAGATTAATCCCGCGAAAATTTTTACCGC
>CAMJNB010000024.1 GCA_946407175.1 uncultured Selenomonadales bacterium
CATTCTTGAAATCTCTGTCTTCATAGTAGTAGGAAAACTTATTTTCAAGTATCCGTTTTCAGCCGCAGTAACCATACCAAGTCCCCATTTTTTATGCTTGACCTTGTCGCCGACTTTCCACGCTATATTTTGACGTTCTGGAATTTTCGGCGTGTACGTTCTGTCAGCGTAAGGTGACACGGCAGGTGTTGTAACTTTTGTTTCGATAGATTTTTTGACCGGCGCCAAATGGTGGGAGATATCGGAGCTTGCATTTTTTTCTGACATACCGGTAATGCATTCGCGCGGAATTTCTTTTATAAATGAAGAAACTTTAGCATTATATGTCCTGCCGAAATTTTTACGCTCTTCCGCCGCCGTAATGTAAAGTTTTTGTTTAGCGCGCGTCATTGCAACGTAACAAATACGCCGCTCCTCTTCAAGCTGATCCGTGTCGGCAACGGAATTTGCGTGCGGCAACAAGCCTTCTTCCATGCCGGTAATGAAAACTACGGGAAATTCCAAACCCTTAGCGCTGTGAACCGTCATAAGTGAGACACGTGAGTCTTCTTCTTTCACTTCGTCCAAATCTGTCAAAAGCGCTACGTGATTTAAGAAGTTATCCAAAGTTGGGTCGTCGTTTGTATTTACGAAGTCAGCCGCGCCGTTGACAAATGCACCGAGATTTTCAATACGCGCAACATTTTCCGGTTTATCGGCGTCTTCGCCTTCTTTCAGCATAGCGATATAGCCGGTCGTTTCCAAAACTGAATTTATAAATTCCGGCAAATCCGTGCCGCCGCTTTTCATTTCGCCGAAACCCGATATCATTGATGCGAAATCGCGCAGACGCTGACGAATACGCGGCGAAAGTTGCGGGACGTTTTTCAAATTTTCATCGCGCGAAATTACGTCGAAAATCGACATTTCGTGATGCATTGCATATTCTGAAAGTCGCGCAATGTTTATCGGACCGAAACCGCGTCGAGGAACATTTATTATTCTAAGCAAGCTGATATTGTCGTTGTGATTGACGATAAGCCGCATGTAGGCGAGTATGTCTTTAATTTCCTTGCGCTCATAAAATTTTAAGCCGCCTACAATTATGTAGGGGATATCAAGTTGCATAAGCTTTTCTTCAAGCACGCGGGACTGCGCGTTGGTACGGTAAAGCAGGGCAATATCTTTGTACTGAAAATTTTCAGCAGAGACAAGGCGTCGAATTTCCCGTGCCACAAACGCCGATTCGGAGCGGTCGGACATACAGTGAAAGAATTGAACTTTTTCGCCTTTACCGTTTTCTGTCCAAAGATTTTTTTCAACGCGGTTATTGTTATGCCGAATGACGCCGTTAGCCGCCTCCAAAATTTCTTTTGTCGAACGGTAATTCTGTTCAAGCAATACCACTTTAGCTTGTGGATAGTCCTTTTCAAAATTTAAAATGTTACGCATATCTGCGCCGCGCCAACCGTAAATTGACTGATCTGCGTCACCTACAACGCAAATATTTTTGTACTTCGCCGCCAACTGCTTTGTCAAAACGTACTGCGCAACGTTCGTGTCTTGATATTCGTCGATTAAAATATATTTTAACCTTTCTTGATATCGTTCCAAAACATCGGGGTGGTCTTTAAAAAGTTTAACGGTGACAAAAATTAAATCGTCGAAGTCAAGCGCATTGTTTTCAAGCAATTTTCTTTCGTACAGTGAATAAATCGCCAGTACGTTTAAATCGAAGTTCAAAACATTATCTGTGTGCGTCAAAACACTTTCACGCATTTGCTCGGCACTTAGCAAAAGATTTTTTGCAGCAGAAATTTTTGAACCTACATTGGCAAATCTTTCCTCATCAAGTTGCAATTCTTTTACACATTCACGAATTACCGCCGCGCTGTCACCGGCGTCATAGATTATGTAGTTGTTTGTGTACTTGCCGGTAACTTCGATTTCACGTCGCAAAAGCCGCGCGCAGAATGAATGAAAGGTGCTTATCCAAACTTTTTTGGCAGGATCTCCGATTAATTTTTCTGCGCGGGTTTTCATCTCATTGGCGGCTTTATTGGTAAAAGTTATCGCCAATATATTCCAAGACGGCACGCCATGCGCCAGTAGGTTGGCTATTCTGTAGGTTAAAACGCGCGTCTTGCCGGAGCCTGCACCTGCCATGACAAGCAAAGGTCCTTCAAGACATTGTGCCGCCTCTTTCTGCGCGGGATTTAAATCTTTCAAAAGGTCTTCTTCGGTATGAACTTCTTCCTGCAAACCTATTTCTTCCGTAGTCAAAAATATCACTCCTTGTTTTCAAAGTACATACTACTACCGTCATCAAACGTCAAAAAATTTTCGGCTATATCGGCAATTTTTTTACCGTTCAACTTATCGCCGATTTTTAAAAACAGCATTTCAATTACTTTGCCTTCAGAAATTTTTTTCACCAGTGCAACTTTATTTTCGCCCAATGCAGTACCATGCAACACGAATTTTACTTCCGGCGGCTTAGGTTTTGAAAGCACTTCCGGCGCAGGCTGAATTACTATCACGGGCTCAACCGGTTTTGAAAATTTTTCCTCTGCCTTGACTGGAACTTCAACTTTCGGCGGGTCAACCTTTTTTTCAGGCGCGGGATTGGGATTTTTAAAAGGGTCGTAAATATAAATCTCGTCCGCATTTGCGCCGATTACCGCCTTAACATTTCCGTTTGTCGCCTTAACGTTGCCATTAGTAGATATGGAATTTCTACTCTTAACCGTAATATTTTCACTTGTCGCCGCAGGATTTTCTTCAGGTAATTTTTTAGCTGATTCAGATTGCGCCGGTAGCAAATCTGCGCGGGTATTTGTCGTGTCAGCTTGTGAAATTTGTTGCGGCGCGGCAAGGTCAATTTCTTCACCGCGTTCAAAAGAATCCGTCACGGCAAAAATTATCGCGGCGAAAAGTGCAACTACCAAAAAGCCGAAACGTAATTTATTTTCCCGTATCTCGTCAAGTTGCGCTTTCAAAAAATCTTTCATTTTTTTTAGCTGTTAGCTTTTAGCCGTTAGCTTGTAATTTAATTCTTAATTCTTAATTAATCCCTAGTCCCTAAAATAGCGGCATTGACGAAGGCGCGAAATAGCGGGTGCGGGTGATTGGGACGGGATTTTAATTCGGGGTGGAATTGACAGCCTACAAAGTACGGGTGCAAATTTTTATCAAGCTCGATAACTTCAACCAAGCTGTCATCAGGCGAAACGCCGGCAATAACCATTCCGTTTGCTTGAAAAATTTCACGGAAATTATTATTAAACTCAAACCGGTGACGGTGCCTTTCTTGAATTTCGGGAAAATCTTTTTCATCACCGAAGTACGCATCGGCAGTAAAAGTATTCGGCGTGACTTTGCAGGGGTACGCGCCAAGTCGCATTGTGCCGCCTTTGTCCGTAACTTCACGCTGTGAATCCATAAGCGCAATTACTGGGAAATTTGTTTCGGCATTAAATTCAGTCGAGTTGGCGTCACTGAAATTGCAGACGTTACGCGCAAATTCTATAACCGCGCATTGCATACCGAGACACAGACCGAGAAACGGAATTTTATTGACACGCGCATAATTTATCGCTTTAATCTTGCCTTCAATACCTCTGTCACCGAAACCGCCAGGTACCAAAATGCCTTTGCAACCGCTGAAAACTTCGTCAAGGTCAACGTCAGGCGATTCGATTTTTTCGGCGTTAATGAATTTAACTTTAACTGCGGCGGAATTATCAATGCCGGCGTGATGAAGTGCCTCAACTACAGAAATGTAAGCGTCCGGCAGTTCAACGTACTTGCCTACAACCGCGATTTTAACCTTGCGTTCGGGATTTTTAATCTTGTAAACCATGCGCTCCCACACGTCGATTTTTGCGGGGGATTGCGGCAGATTAAGCTTGTCCAAAACTATTTTGTCAAGCCCTTCACTTTTCATAATAAGCGGCACTTCGTAAATCGTTTCAGCCGTCCTATTTTCAATTACCGCGTCTTCGTCAACGTCGCAGAAAAGCGCAATTTTCTTTTTCATTTCGCGTGAAATGGAGTGTTCCGTGCGGCAGACCAAAATGTCCGGTTGAATACCTATTGCGCGCAGTTCCTTAACGCTGTGTTGCGTAGGCTTGGTTTTAAGTTCACCTGCGGCGGCAATGTACGGCAAAAGTGTCACGTGAATATAAATCGCGTCGTTTTTGCCGACTTCCTTTTTAACCTGCCGAATCGCCTCAAGAAATGGAAGGCTTTCAATGTCACCGACAGTGCCGCCGACTTCTGTAATTACAACGTCCGCCTTATCAAGTTCAGCTACGGAGTAAATGCGGGATTTAATTTCGTTGGTAATATGCGGAATTACTTGAACGGTTGAGCCGAGATAATCGCCCTTACGTTCCTTTGAAAGTACGCTCCAATAAACTTTGCCGGTCGTGGTGTTTGAATGACTGCTTAGATTTATGTCGATAAAGCGTTCATAATGTCCCAAGTCAAGGTCAGTTTCGGCGCCGTCCTCCGTCACAAAAACTTCACCGTGTTGGTAAGGACTCATTGTACCCGGGTCAATGTTTATGTAGGGGTCAAATTTTTGGATTGTAACTTTAATGCCGCGACTTTTTAAAAGCCGTCCGAGTGACGCCGCCGTAATTCCTTTGCCTAATGACGAAACAACGCCGCCCGTTACGAAAATGTATTTTGCCATGAAAAAATTCTCCCGCTTGTTTAGCTTTTAGCTGTTAGCCGTTAGCTTTTAGCTGTTAGCATAATTCTTAATTAATTATTAACCGTTTCAGTAGATTCAGTCGATTCTGCAGGTGTAGGAGCAGTAACCTTCCTTGCACCGCGTCCGCGCTTTGATTCAATCGGATTCCATTCAGTCAACCCCCACTTGCCTTCGCCGACATGCTGAAAGCGGCTGTCCATATTAATCATTGTGTAAACTTCGGATACCGCAACCGCCTCATTCTGCACCGATTTATTTTTTCTGTCGAGAATTTCAAGAATTAAATCTTTGAAGTACAAGGGGTTATCTTTTCCGGATTCAGTCAAAATTCTGTATGCCACGTCGACTTCCGACATTTTTTCAAAATCGTTTTCATTCAAATTACATTCCTCCATGTTAGCTTTCAGCTGTCAGCTTTTAGCTTTCAGTAACCTGCAAGCTGTAAGCTCCAAGCTTTTAATTCTTAATTACTCCACCCTGCCGCCGAGATTTTCAATCGAATCAATGACAAGCACGCAGTCAGGATTTACATTTCGCATCACAAATCGCATTTTATCTTCCGGAATTGCCACACAACCCGCCGTCCAAGTTTTATTCGGTCCAAAACAATGCAAGAACAGCGCCGAGCCTTTACCCGCTACATTTTCCGCGTTGTAACCCATATTCAAACAATAGACGTAATGAACATTGTAGTCTGCAAGGTGTTCACTGTTCGCCGTGTCAAGGTTAGGGTAGTCGCGAATGTCAACAAGCTCATTGTATCTGCAGTTGAAGTCGCCCGACCAATAATAATTTTCGTCAACCTGCACGTACGGAATGGAGCAACCGGGATCCGGCGCAATGCCGAAAGCGCGGTTAAATCTGAAAACGCCGACGGGAGTTTTGTTGTCGCCTTCACGTTCTTTACCGAGACCATTTTTGCCGATAAATCCCGGCGTAGTCATCATCTGTTGCCATTCGCCGTTAATGTCACGTTGGTGCATTGAAACCCACGCCGTAGTTTGTCCACCGATTTGTGCCACTACGAAAATCTGTGTGGCATTCTGCGCGGCGGGAAGTCTTTGTATCCATTGCGGAGTTGTACTCTTCGCGGCGGCAAGGTTAATGCCGGTTACAAAAGTCAAAATCATCATCGCCAATATTAAAAGTTTACGCATTTAAAATTCTCCCTTAACTCTTACAACGGTTCACCGCCGAGATTTTCAATCGAATCAATGACAATCACGCAGGCAGGATTTACATTTTGCATTACAAATCGCATTTTATCTTCCGGAATTGCCACACCACCTGCTGTCCAAGTTTTATTCGGTCCAAAACAATGTAAGAAAAGCGCCGAGCCTTTACCCGCTACATTTTCCGCGTTATAACTCACATTCAGACAGTACGTGTAATTCGGTTTGTAGTCTACCAAATGCTCACTGTTCGCCTTGTCAAGCTTAGGGTAGTCACGAATGTCGACAAGCTCATTGTACTTGCATTTTAAGTCGCCCGACCAATAATGATTTTCGTCAACCTGCACATAGGGAATGGAACAACCCGGGTCAGGCGCAATGCCGAAAGCGCGATTAAATTTGAAAACACCGACAGGAGTTTTGTTGTCGCCTTCACGTTCTTTGCCGAGACCGTTTCTGCCGATAAATCCCGGCGTAGTCATCATCTGCTGCCATTTGCCGTTAACGTCGCGTTGGTGCATTGAAATCCACGCAGTAGTTTGTCCACCGATTTGTGCCACTACGAAAATCTGTGTGGCATTCTGCGCGGCGGGAAGTCTTTGTATCCATTGCGGCGTTGTACTTTTCGCGGCGGCAAGGTTAATGCCGGTTACAAAAGTCAAAATCATCACCGCCAATATTAAAAGTTTACGCATTTAAAATTCTCCTTTAACTCAAAACGGTTTTCAAGCCGCTTATATATTCGTCTGTCGAAGGCAAATGAATTTTCGGTCTACTTTGAACAACGTTTTCGGCAATGTAAGCTATTATGTCGTAAGCAAATGTTTGGCGATTATCGGCGGCGAACATATCTTTTAAAGTTGAGCCGTCCAATTTTTTACTAAGTTCATCGGCAACCTTTTCAGTCTCACTTTCATTAAGAAGAAAGTTAAAGGCAACAGTTTGAAATTCATTTTGTAAAATCTCAAACATTTTCTTACTGTCGTCTTCAATAAATTTATCAGTGACGGTTTTTGAAACTTTACCCGCCGCAGTACTGCCTGCAAAAGCGCCGATAATACCGCCTACAATTCCGCCGACCGCCGTGCCTACAATCGGAACTGCCGAGCCAGCCGCTGCCCCAGCCGCCGCGCCGCCCATCCAACCGCTGATACCGCCTGCAACACCTGCAGTGGTATTCACAACATTTTTGAAAAGTTGCTTAGCCGAAATTCTGCCGCGAAAAATATTTACTACGTCACCTGCAGACATAATTGCAACCGTCGCAATTCCCGTGACGAAATGACCGCGCAGTAACTTAGAAGCGCTACTCATTGCCGCCGCGCCGTGAATGTGAGCGCCGCTACGGAAGGCGTTTACCAAATGCGATGAAACTTGTGAACCGAGCTTTTTTATAATAACGTCAGACGCGGGAACCAGCGTACTGTTTAAACCCACCTTAGTCATCTGCCCGACTAAAATTGAACTTACCCACGCAATGCCGCCGACTTGCAAGCCGGTCTTAACCGATTCTTTAAGAGCCGATTCAAAAGATTTTCCATTCCATATGCAAACGGCAAAATTTATCGCCGCAGAAATTCCGCCGCTGTATGCGCCGATTTTTATGCCGTTCACCGCGTCATAAGTCAGAGACTCGATTGTCCCCGCCTTAGCAATATTTTTCGCCTGTTCATAAGTCACGTTGCCTTTTCGGATAATTTCTTCAGCTTTTTGCACGCCTTTAATTTCGCCGCGATTAATACGATTCTGCATAGCCTTAACAGCGTCGTCGTATTTATCGGCGGGAACTTCAATTTGCATTGGCGAGCCGTCGGGATTGTAATAGCGAAACTTGCCGTCTTTAAAACATTCCTGCACGCATTTTGAACCGGTACGGCAATACTTACTTTGAATATTTAAGCCGTTTACAATTCTGTCCGCGCCGTTTTTAGCGTTGTCGTCGCCTATAATTTGCGCGTCATTACCCGTCATTCTGTCGTAAAGGTCATTGGCTCTTTCGGCGGCAAAACCGTGCCCGCGTTCACCGTGAAATTTTTCTTCGACGTAAACTTTGCCGGTATTCATTTCAATGCTGTTGACAATGCCGGTAATTTTTGCGCCGCCATTTGAAGGTTTACTCATAAATTTTTCCTGCTACATTGACTCGGGTGCAGAGACGCCCAACAAATTCAGCGCGTGTTTAATTGTATGCGCGGTAACTTTGACAAGTGCAAGACGCGCCTTAGCAAGGTCAGTATCGACGCCCAAAATTCTGCAGTCACGATAAAAGCTGTGAAACTGCGCGGCTAAATCGTAGGCATAACGTGCAATGCGTTGAGGCGCAAATTCTTCTGCCGCTTTGTCGACTTCGGCGGGGTATTCAAAAATTTTATTGATAAGGTCAATTTCAGCGGCGGTAGTCATCATTGAAAATTTCGGTGCGGCGTCAAGCTTAAGCCCGACTTCATCAGCCTGCCGAAAGATACTGCAAATTCGCGCGTGCGCATACTGAATATAGTAAACGGGATTTTCTGAACTTTGCTTTTTCGCCAAATCTAAATCAAAATCAAGCTGACTGTCAATCGACCGCATTAAAAAGAAATAGCGTGCCGCGTCCGTGCCTACTTCTTCCATGAGTTCGCGCAGGGTAATACTTTCGCCGGTACGCTTGGACATTTTGACGAGTTCGCCGCCGCGATAGAGTGAAACCATTTGCAAAAGAAAAATTTTAAGTTTATCGGCGTCAAACCCCAGCGCAGTCATAGCCGCCTTGACACGCGCAATGTAGCCGTGATGATCCGCGCCCCAAAGATTTATCATCGTGCCGAAGTTGCGGTCAAATTTATCTTTGTGGTAGGCGATATCTGCGGCAAGGTACGTCGGTACGCCGTTGTCACGAACAACAACGCGGTCTTTGTCGTCTCCGTACTTTGTGGAGTTAAGCCACAGTGCGCCGTCCTTTTCATAAATTTCGCCTTTGTCGCGCAGAATTTTTATCGCGGCATTAATCTTGTCGGGGTGAAGAGTGCGTTCACTGAACCATTTATCAAACTCAACACGAAAGGCTGATAAATCTTTTTTTAACTCGGCAAGTTTATCGGCGTAGGCAAGGTCTTGCAAAATTTTTAAGCGCTCGTCTTCCGGCAAATTTACGTACTTGTCGCCGTCACGTTCAATAATTTTTTTCGCCGTGTCGATAATGTCCGCGCCGTGATAGCCGTCCTCCGGAAATTCGACGCTCTGTCCCAAAAGTTCAAGGTAACGCGCATTGACGGACTTTGCAAGATTTTCCATTTGATTACCGGCGTCGTTAATGTAGTATTCGCTTTCGACGTTGTAACCTGCCGCACGCAGAATGTTTACCACTGCCGAACCTGCCGCCGCGCCGCGTCCGTGACCTACGTGCAAAAGTCCCGTAGGATTGGCGCTGACATATTCAATTTGTATCGGCGCATTATTTTTCGGCGGAAGTTGTCCGAAATTTTCCGCGTCATAAATATTTTTCAGCTCGGTATAAATCACGTCCGATTTAAGATAAAAATTCATAAATCCCGCGCCGGCAATTTCCACTTTGTCCAAAAAATCTGCGTGCAAGCGTGATTTAATTTCCTCCGCAATTTTTCTCGGATTGGCGTGAAAAATTTTTGCCGACTGCATTGCAAAGTTTGTGGCGAAGTCGCCGAACTCTTTTTTAGGCGGCACTTCCAATGCAACGTCCGGCAATTC
>CAMJNB010000025.1 GCA_946407175.1 uncultured Selenomonadales bacterium
GTCGTTAAGCAAATCTTTTCGGTATGACAATTCGCCGATTTTCGCGCCGGTAGGTCTTGAAAAAGTGTCGTCATTTTCAATCTTGTAAACGATATCGGAAATTTCATCTTCTACTGCGTCGGGCAGTTTGTAGCCGTTGCCGCCGAAAAATTTAATACCGTTATCGTAGAAGGGATTGTGCGACGCGCTGATAACGATACCGGCGACTGCGTGAATTTTTTTGACAAGGTACGCAACGCCGGGCGTGGGAATGACGCCTACGGAAATTGCGTGACCGCCTGCAGAGCAAATGCCGGTAATAAGCGCCGATTCCAACATTTCGCCGGAAATTCGCGTGTCACGTCCGATTAAAATTTTCGGTTTATCTTCAAAACGTTTTCCGAAGTAAAGTGCGGCGGCGCGACCGAGTCTGTACGCCAATTCCGGTTTAAGTTCGGTGTTTGCTTCACCGCGTACGCCGTCAGTTCCAAAAAGTCTCGACATTAAATTAGCCTCCACTAAATTTTAATTTCAAATTATTATAACAGAATTTTAGTAAGTAGTGAATAGTTAATAGTTAATAGTTAATAGTTAGGAGTGCAGGCTGAAAAAATTTTTGTTATAATGATTTTTATTTTTTGAGGTGAAAAATTTTGAAGGCAGATTATCATATGCACTTTGAATACGGCGATTATAAATTCGATTGGGTAGAAAAATTTTTCGACGCGGCAAACCTGCGCGGACTTTCTGAAATCGGTATCACGGAGCATTCACATACCTTCCCCGAATTTGAAAGCCTTTACTACGACGATTTAATTTTGGACGATTCGCCGGTTGGTACGTTTCAAAAAGTTTGGCTTAAGACGAATAAGTTTAAACACACGCTGAAAGATTATTTTGACTTCATGGCGGAGCTTAAAAAAAATCACGCCGTTAAAATCGGAATTGAAGTTTGCAACTTCCAAAATCAAGCGGCAGTGAAAAAAATTTTGGACGCGTGGAATTTTGACTACGTGATAGGCTCGGTGCATTTTTTGAACGGCTGGGGTTATGACGCGTCGAAGATTAAAGCTGAATGGGATAACCATGATTTACGTGACATTTATGAAAGTTACACGGCGGAAGTTGAACGCCTTGCCGCCGCGCAGATTTATGACGTTATCGGTCACCCTTTCAACATTCGCCTTTTTAAGCACTTTCCAAATTTTGACGTGACGCCGTACCTTGAGCGTGTTGCCGCCGCGATGAAAAAAAATAATCTTGCCGTCGACGTAAACACGGGGACGATGTACAGATATCCGGTTGAAGAAATTTCGCCGTTCGCAGATTTTATGAAAGTTGCCGCCGCGTACGATTTGCCGATAATCATAAGTTCGGACGCGCATCAACCTGAAGACTGTGGAAAGTTTTGTGACGCGGCTATTGCGTATGTTAAAAGTTTCGGCTACAAAAAATTTTTGCGATTTAATCAGCGTCAACGCGAATTTGCAGATTTAGGTTAAAGTGCTGAATGCCGAATTAGAATAAATTGCTAAAAAAAATTTTCAATGCGTCAACATTGTGCTATAATACAAAAAAATTACGCACGGAAATTTAAAAGGAGGCGGGATTGTGCGACAGGTCGGAATTTTTGGTAAGCGCAAAAGCGGCAAGTCGGCGCTGATGTACGCTTTAATGAACAATAAAATTTTGCATGAAACAAAGTACCGCTCAATGGAAATAGGCGGCGTGGGAAAAATTATGCTCGTCGACACGGTAGGTTTTGACGCGGAAGTTTCAACAGCCGAAAAATCTGCCGAAAGCGTCGAAGTGGCGTTAATGCTTATTTCCAACGATTCATTTGAATTGGAACTTGCATGGCTTAGTAAGTTGAAAAAAAGCGGCGCGGCTATTATCGCGGTGATAACGCAGACAGATAAACTTGCCGACGGCGGAAAAGCCCTTGCCGCCGCAGTAAGAGAAGTTTCAGCGCTGGATACCGTTTGCATAAGTGCAAAGACCGGCGCCGGAATTGACGAACTCAGCAACAAAATTATTTCCAAATTGGCAGAGCAAAGGAGGTGAGTTAAGTGAAACAAAAATGTATTTTGACGGCGATAATGGGCGCAATTATTTTTTTAATCGGCAACGTCGTCAGTGCGGCAGAGGCAGAAGTTGTAAAGGAAAAGGCGGAAAAAGCGGTTGAATGGTACTATCTTAACGCCGATGATAAATTCGGCAAGTACTATGACCCCAAGTCGGTTAAAGTCGTGAAAAAGGCTAAGACTGATGACGGCAGGGAAATTGCGACGGAGATTGAGGCGTGGACTAAAACTACCTACACTTATGCAGGCGCAGAAAGTACGATTAAAGCTTACGGCATTTCAAACACGATACCCGATCCCAACAATTTGTCGTACAGTCTTGCACTGCTTAAAATAAATCCGCAAACTCGTACCGTTCAATATGCACGCGAAGATTTTTACAACGCGGAAGGTACGGTAATTTGGTCGGCGTCGGAAGGGCGCGTCAAGGAAATTAATTCCAAGTCATTCGACGAAGAATTTTACGCCTACATTGTCGACGAAGTTTTCAGGCAAGGTGAAGTTGACCGCAAAAATGCAAAGAATCGTTGGATTGATCTTTGGACGTATACCGATGATAAAGGCACCACTACGAAGGTTACCGCCGATACTACGACAATGCAACTGAAAGGTACGAACTTGATTCTGTGGGAGTGGCAGGAGACAAAAAATTCCGCTGGTCAAGTCACGGAAATCAGATTCATGAAAAAAGCGGTAAACCTTCCGCAAGGTACGGAAAGAATTACCGCAGGTTCATTGTGGACACTATCTTCTAAAAAGTGGTCGAACTTAGATGACGAATATGACGGCGCGTACCGTTCGATTAAGGAAGAAGATCCCGATTACAAAGGGCTGGTACGTCTTCGCGCATTTGCAAAAGGTTATTCAACGTGGGTGACGCGCTATTCCATTACAGGCAACGCTACGCAAGTTCAAGCGCCTACGCCTGCCGATATGCCGACAAAGGCTACTGAAGAGCCGCCGGTTCAAGTTCCTACCAACGATTCGCAAGATAAGTCGAGGGATTAGCCGGTAGCCGGTAAGAATAATAAAGCTACAAGCTATACAAGCTACTTGCTACTTGCTACTCAATAAAATCATTTACGCCGGCATCAAAGACGCTTGTCAAGTTTTCGGCAATATTATTACGCAAATTCAACTTTTCTTTCAGTGAAAGTTTCTTCGGCTCCTGTTCGTAAATCGGGAGTCGTTTTTTTATGAACTCGGTATCAATGTTGCCGGTCTGAAAATAGCTGTCGTCCAAAATCCTTTTATGCAGGGGAATGGTAGTTTTAATGTCGGCGCCTTCAATAATAAATTCGTTCAACGCGCGTTGCATAATTTTAATGGCGTCGCCGCGTGTCCTTCCGTGCGCGATAACCTTAGCAATGAGTGAATCATAGTACGGCTCGATGGAAAGTCCCGCCGTAACGCCGCTGTCAAAACGTACGCGCGGACCGGACGGCTCATGCATAAAGTCAATTTTGCCCGGCGCCGGCATAAAGTTATTGTCGGGGTCTTCCGCGTTAATTCTGCATTCAATGGCGTGTCCTTTAAATTTTACGTCTTTCTGCGTGAAGTCAAGCGGTTCACCGGCGGCAATTTTTATCTGCGTGCGTACAAGGTCAATGCCGGTAATAGCCTCTGTAATGCCGTGTTCAACTTGGACGCGGGGATTTATCTCCATAAAATAAAATTCGTGCGTCGCAAGGTCAAGCAAAAATTCTACCGTGCCGATACTTGAATAGTGAACACTGCGTGCCGCTTCAACTGCAAGCTTGCCTACACGTTCGCGCATTTCGTCACTAAGCGCGGTTGAAGGCGTTTCTTCCAAAAGTTTTTGGTTACGGCGCTGAATGGAGCATTCACGTTCGCCGAGATGAACTATTGAACCGAAATTGTCCGCAACTATCTGAACTTCAATATGCCGCGACTGCTCGATATAATGTTCAAAGTAGTAGCGAATTTTCGTGACGTCGACAACGTTCAAAACCTTTTTAAGTTCCTCTTCGTTGTGGACGATGAACATACCCTTGCCGCCGCCGCCGGAGACGGGTTTTAAAATTGCGGGGTAGACGACTTTTTTTGCCTCTTCAAGCGCCATTTCGTTGCTGTCCAAAGGCAAGCTGCCTTTAGCCATAGGAATACCGGAAGGCGCCATAGTGTTGCGTGCGGCGTCTTTGTCACCTACAAGCGAAATTGTTTCCGGCAAAGGTCCAATCCACGTCATACCTGCGCGATTTACCATTTTGGCAAAATGCGCGTCTTCGGATAAAAAGCCGTAGCCGGGATGAACTGCGTCAGCTTCAGATTCGTATGCGGCGTAAAGAAGGGCGTCTTTGTTGAGATAACTTTCCATAGGGTCTTCGGGACCGATACGGCAACGAATATCAGCCATTTGCGTATGAAGAGCGTTTTTGTCGGCGTCGGAATATACGGCGACGGTTTCAATGCCCAATTCTTGGCAGGCGCGAATAATACGTACCGCAATTTCGCCGCGATTGGCGATAAGTACACGTTTAAACATTCACTCAACCTCCTTTGAAATGCGTAGAAATAATTTAAACTTTCAGACTTTCAGAAAATATTTCTGCGCAAAAATTTTGTATCCTGCCGCAGTTAAAAATTGCAGAAAGAAAATTTTTTTTGTAAAATGTTATCACAAAGGCGGTGATGTAATGGATATAAATTTAATCAGATTTAATACGGACGTAGGCAAGACAAAGCCGGAAAATATTGTTCATTCAGATAACGCCTGTCCGTTCTGCGACGTTGCGAATTTGACCGGTATTTTGGACACGGACGGCGACATAATTTTTTTGAAAAATAAATATATCGTGATAGAAACGTCAGACCAATTCGTACTGATTGAAGGCAGTGAATGTGAAGTAGATATGCCGAATTACAGCAGGGAAAAAATGCGACGCGTGATAAAAATGGGCTTGAAACATTGGCGTCAACTTTTGGACTGCGGCAAGTACGAAGAGGTTTTATTTTTTAAAAATTTCGGTCCTATGTCCGGCGGCACGATTCGCCACCCGCATATGCAACTTGTCGGCTTTCCAAAGTTAAAATCGGAATTACTCTTTGACCCTGCGGAACTGCGCGGCATTGTAATTGCGCGGCAAGACAACGTGGAAATAAACGTCTCAAATTTTCCGCGCGTAGGGTTCGGCGAAATAAATGTTGTCGTGGAAAAAGGCGGCAGTCATGACACGTTGGCGGACTTTTTGCAAATCGGCGTTCATTACTTGACGAATTTTTTCAGAAAGAATTTGCACAGCTACAATATTTTTTTCTACCACCGCGCAGGAATAATCTACGCCAAAATTATGCCGCGCTTTGCAACGTCACCGTACTTTGTCGGCTACAACATTCACTTTCTTCCGCGAAACATTACGCAAATTGCACAGGACGTTTACAAAATTTATTTCAGTGCCGATAAAACCGTTACTTTTCAATGAGCCTGCATTTTAATAGCTACCAGCTAAAAGCTACCAGCTACCAGCTAAAAGCTAACCCTTGAAATTATCGTGCATTAATGTTATAAAATAGCGGGAAATTTTGGTACGTTAAAATTTTTTAGTGTACCGTTGGGATACATATTTTTGCGGTAGAGAGGATGAACGGTTTTGGATAGTTTGTTTTTTGCCGCGCTTGCTCCAATAATATGGTTGGTAATAGCGCTAATCGTTTTAAAATTGCCGGCATGGCAAGCCTGTTCTGTAGCACTCATATTTGCATTTATTATGTCAATGAATTTTTTCGGCATGCCCTTACGCGACACGGCAACGGCGGCGTTGGAAGGCGCCACAATGGCAGTGTGGCCAATCATTTGGGTTATCATTTCTGCGATTTTCACCTACAACTTGTCAGTCTTCACAAAAGGCATTGAAACAATCAAAGAAATGTTAAACTCCGTCAGCACAGATCAGCGCGTAATAATTCTGTTAATAGCGTGGGGATTCGGCGGCTTTTTGGAATGTATGTCCGGTTTCGGTACGGCGGTTGCAATAGGCGCGTCAATGTTGGTAAGTATCGGCATAAATCCAATTTCGGCTATCATAGTCTGTCTTTTGGCAAATGCGGTTCAATCGTCCTACGGTTCAATCGGTCTGCCGCTTATCACTCTCGCACAGTTGACGAACTTTGACGGTTCACAAATTGCCACGTTCACTACACTTCAACTCAGCGTAATGATGATTATCATGCCGTTTTTAATGCTCGTGACATTCGGCGGCTCGTTAAAGGCATTGAGAGGCATGATTCCCGCTTGTCTTGTCGCAGGATTAGGATTTTTGGTACCGGCAGTTGTGGCAGGTAAATTTATGGGCGCGGGACTTGCCGGCGTTGCGGGCGCAATTTTTTCAATGGGATTAATCATCGCCTACGCAAAAATGTTCCCCGTGAAAGATGAGGAATATGAAGTTCCGCCGGTTGAGTCAACTTCAGAGATAACCTTTGAAAAAGGGTTAAAAGCATGGTTGCCCTTCATTTTGATTTTCATTTTATTAATCGTAACTTCAAAACTCGTGCCGCCGGTAAATGACTTTTTAAGCCAGTTTAAAACTTCAATACCTATTTACACCGGCGAAGGCGCGGGACTTTATACATTCACGTGGATTGTCACGCCGGGTACTTTGATTATGATTTCGGCGATAATTTCCGGCTTTGTACAAGGTGCTACGGTCAGCGATATGTTAAGCGTCTTGCACAGAACGGTTAATACGCTTATACCGACGTTTATCACGATGATAACGATAATTGCAACTGCGCGCGTAATGGGTTACAGCGGCATGATAACGACAATGGCGGAAGCGGCTGTTGCGGCGACGGGAACACTTTACCCCGCAATTTCACCGCTTATCGGCGCGGCAGGTTCATTTATCACCGGCTCGGCTACTACCAGCGGCGTACTCTTCGGCAAGTTGCAGGCAGATGCGGCGTTGGCAATAGGCGCAAATGAAGTAGGTCAATCGTGGATGGCGGCGGCTAATGCAGCTGGCGCTTGCGTAGGTAAAATTATTTCTCCGCAGTCAATCGCTATCGGCGTGGCGGCTGTCGGTCTGCGCGGCGTTGAAAGTCAAATTATGTCGTTCGCAATTAAAGTTTTCATTCCCTTCGTAATTATGATGGGCGCTATAGTTTATTTCGGCGAATCTTTTGTTTCGGCAATTATAGGCTAAAATTTACGTATACAAAAATTTAATTAAAAAATTTTTGAATGAGGTGTTAATTTAAAGAATGGTAAATCACACTAAGTACAGCAAAGGTTACTTTATGCCGCCTGAAATTGATTTGGAATGGGCGAAGAAAGAATATCCCGACAAGGCGCCGATTTGGTGCAGTGTGGATCTGCGTGACGGCAATCAGTCACTTATAATTCCGATGAGTCTTGATGAAAAGATTGAGTTTTACAAGACGCTTGTCAAAATCGGCTTTAAAGAAATTGAAGTAGGTTTTCCCGCCGCGTCTGATACTGAATATGCACTTCTGCGCAAGCTCATTGAAGACAATTTAATTCCGGACGACGTAACGGTACAGGTTTTGACGCAAGCACGCGAACATATTATCAAGAAGACTTTCGAGGCATTGGAAGGTGCCAAAAACGCCATTGTTCACGTCTACAACTCCACTTCCCTTGCACAGCGCGAACAGGTTTTCAGAATGTCCAAAGACGAGATTAAACAAATTGCGGTTGACGGCGCAAAACTTTTGCTGGAACTTACAGAAAAAGCCGGTGCAAATTACCGCTTTGAATATTCGCCGGAAAGTTTCACCGGTACCGAGCCGGAATACGCGCTGGAAGTTTGCAACGCCGTTTTGGACGTATGGCAGCCGGTAATTGACCGCAAGCCGATTATAAACATTCCCGTCACTGTTGAAATGTCAATGCCGCACGTCTACGCAATGCAGGTGGCGTACATAAATAAAAATCTCAAATACCGCGACAAAGTTGTTTTAAGCCTTCACCCGCACAATGACAGAGGTTCCGGCGTTGCGGATTCCGAAATGGGACTTTTGGCAGGCGCTGACAGAATTGAAGGTACGCTTTTCGGCAACGGCGAACGTACCGGCAACGTCGATATCATCACTCTTGCAATGAATATGTTTGCTCTCGGCGTTGACCCCAAACTTGACTTCACCGATATGCCGTCACTTGTCGAAATTTACGAACGTGTAACGCGAATGAAAGTGCATGACCGTCAACCCTACGCAGGTACATTGGTATTCACGGCGTTCAGCGGCAGTCACCAAGACGCCATTGCTAAGGGTATGCATTGGCGTGATGAGAAAAATCCCGACCGTTGGACTGTTCCCTACCTGCCGATTGACCCGCACGACGTTGGGCGCGAATATGACGGCGACGTTATCAGAATCAACAGTCAAAGCGGCAAAGGCGGCGTCGGCTTTATCATGGAGCAACGCTACGGTATCGATATGCCTAAGAAGATGCGTGAGGACTTCGGCTACTGCGTCAAGCGCGTTTCAGACATAAAGCACAAAGAACTTTTGCCGGACGAAATTTATCAGATTTTCCATGAAGAATATGTAAACGTCGAAAAGCCGTACAAGCTGATTGACTTCCACTTAAAAAAAGAACCCGGCGGTTTCCGCGCAGGTGATGTTGAAATGGAAGTAAACGGTCAACACGTTATCTACAAGGCAAGAGGTAACGGCAGACTTGACGCCGTTTCCAACGCGGTACAAGAAAATCTCGGCATTACCTACAGAGATTTAACCTACAACGAACACGCGCTTGAAATCGGACAGAGTTCAAACGCTATCGCCTACATAAGCATTACAGATAAAGACGGCAAAATTGTTTGGGGCGTCGGCAAGGATACAGATATTATCACCGCGTCTATTCAAGCTTTAATCAGTGCTGTCAATCGCCTTGTTGCCGCTGAATAATTTCTTTGTAAATATTTAACTTTAAACTTAAACTGAAATTTCAAGTCTCGGCTACGGTCGAGATTTTTTTGTAGCTTTTGTAGTTTTTGAAGATTTTGTAGCATTGGGGGAATTTTTTTGAAGGAATTGACAATAGCAAATTTAATTCGCGGCGTTGAAAAAAGGCAGTATCTTTTACCGACGATACAGCGCGGCTTTGTATGGGAGTCGAAAAAAATTGAAACGCTTTTTGACAGCTTATTACGCGGCTTTCCGATAAGTTCATTTTTGTTTTGGGAAGTGCCGGACGAAGATGAGGATAAATTCAAATTTTACGATTTTGTTAGGGATTATAATTTTTACGGCACGGACCCGCGCAGTTTCGCTGAATTTGGCAAGGCGCCGCATATGGCGGTTTTGGACGGTCAACAACGTATCACGTCATTTTATATCGGCTTGAAGGGCTCGTACATTCCTAAGACCGTACAACGCGCTAGAAAGCCTGCTGATGAAGTACATGAGCCGCAAAAACTTTATCTCAACCTGTTGAAAATAAATGCGGACAGCGATGTAGGTGACGACGACGCGG
>CAMJNB010000026.1 GCA_946407175.1 uncultured Selenomonadales bacterium
TCGGTTTTTAGCTTTCATATTTCAGATTAAATCAATGCGTCTTCTTCAAATATTGTAAATCACCGTACCAATAAGAAGCGGTAGTGCCGCCGTCAATCAGAAAATCTGCGCCGCTGATAAATCTGCCGCGACTTGACATTAAAAATTCTGCAAGGTCACCGACTTCATCAGGCGTACCTGCGCGACCGGCGGGAGATGCTTTTAACATTTTGCGATAACCTTCGCCGCGCGGACCCTTCAACTCATCAGCGGCAAGCGGCGTAATTATTATGCCGGGACTGATTGAATTAATCGTGGCGCCGCGCTTACCCCAGCGTGTTGCCTCATACATAACGCGCAGGACATTTCCGCGCTTTGCATGCTGATAGGCTTTAAGTGTATCGGTAATCGCCTTAAGGAATGGCAGATTCAAAAGTTCATCTGTAGGCGTCGTGGCAAGTTGAGTATTTTGCTCTTCAGTGAGTGCGCCGAGTCTGTGACCGGACTGCGAAGAAATTACAACGCCGGATCCGCCCGCCGCAATAACCTTGCCGACTTCCTCAAGCAATACCGCCGTGCCGTACAAATCCACCTGCAAAATTTTTTCTACCGGTGCTTGTGAAGGTGACACGCCCGCCGCGTTGATTAGGTTTTTAATTTCGCCAAATTTCTGCGCGTGAGAAATGAGATTTAAAAGTGATTCGCGTGAAGATAAATCCGCCGCAACGGTAGAAGTTTCAAAGCCGGCATTTTCAAAAATTTCAGCCGCCGCATATGTATTTTCAATTTTTAAATCTGCAAGTACAACGTGCTTGCCTGCGCCGACTCTGCGTGCTATCGCCTGTCCTATTGAGCCGGAACCGAGTAAAACTACAACTTCTTTCATTGATTGAAATCCTCCTTAACCATTGTCCTATGTATTATAAAAAATTTTTCTGCGCGAATCAAATTAAAATTAGCTATTAGCTATTAGCAGTTAGCGGTTAAGGATTAGTTTTAGCGCTGAAATCGGGACCCTTAGTCAAAAGCCACCAGCCTACCGTACGAACGGCGCGTACAACGTCCATTGCAAACTTTCTTTCATTCGGCAAATTAACCTTAGTCAAGTTGCCTGACGCTACCTGCGGCAAAATCTCCCACACGTCCGAATCAATTCTGCCCGCCGTATTCTGCGTGATGTATGAATCTAAATCAAATCCCACGCCGAAACTTTGAAACAGACTCGGCGCAATGGAATAGTAGATAAAACCGTGTGGCGCTATCAATTCAATAATCGTCGGCACGATTGACATATGTCCGCCTACAACGTCGGGCGGCAAAATCTGTTTATTGATACCTGCGCCGTACATTACGAAAGGCACGCTGTCATGTTCAAAAATCGTCGGTCGACTGCCGGGGTCTACCCTGTGCGCGTGATCCCCCGTAACTATGAAAAGGCTGTCGGGATATTTTTCCTTCACCGAACGAATAAACTTTGTCGTGACTTTGTCCATGTACCAGTAATGTCCCAACTCCGTAGCAAGTTCGCGGGGATTGTCAACCGTCGGCAACTTGGCAATTTCAGCTAAAGTGCCGTTGAAATTGTAGCCTTCCGCCTCCAAATCCAAATTATACGGCGGGTGATTCGTAGTAGTCATAATCACATGAACCGTCGGCGGCTCATCAGCCAAATGTTTTTCCAATGCGTCAAATAAATCGCCGTCCTTAGCGCCCCACGTAGTCTGCTTGGGTACGCCTAAATCGGGGTAGCCGTAGAAATTATCAAAACCCTGCGCGACAGCCATTTTTGCAAGGTTATCCCAACTCGGCGTCCCGCCGTACCAAAAATCTACGCGATAACCCAACTCTTTAAGCGGCGGCGCCATTGCCGAAATGTAAACCTCTTCATAGGTACGCGGCTGGTAGTTGATATTTATATTGACGTCCGGCATACCGGTGATAATGCCTTCCAACGCTATCGAAGTGAAACTGCCGGTAGGAAAGAAATTCCTGCTGTAGTAGGCGTTCGGCTCCGCGATAATGGATTTAATACCGTCGGCAACGTGCAAAGTCGCGTACTTGCCGAGCATTGGCCACTGCATCCACGTTTCACCGATTATAATAAAAATGTGACGCGGCTTTTCAATTCTTGCACCGCCGGCAGTACGTTCAAGGTACGGTTCAAGACTCTGCGCGTTTAAATTTTTTCGCTGTGAAATAAATTCCGCGCATGCCAAAATGTCATTCGGTTCGACGCCGGAAATTTCCCTTACCTCCATGTCGTTTGAAATGGAGTAGGCGCGATAAAAGGCTTGCACGTCGTCCAAAATGCATTCGTTTAAAAATTCGTCGGACGTTATGCCGGAGTTTTCCCAGTTCAAACCGTTAGCGTAGCTGAAACTGCCGCCGAAACGCGCGAAAATAAAAAACGTTACAATAAATACAATATTTGCCGTGACGAAGATAATTTTTTTCTTCAACGTGTCAAGATTCGGTAACGGTATCGGCTTTATTAACAACAGTCGGCTGAAAAAGAAAATGCAAATCAGCGTTAAGAAAATTGCAACAGGCAGACGCCAGTAAATTCCGTACGCTTGAAAAAGCATAATTATTATTGAGCCGATGTCGTCATGCAGACCTTGTACCACTTCCATGCCGAAAGTCGCGTTAAATGTATGATAGTACGGAAAACGCGCCATGAAAAGTACCGATAAAATGAATGATGCAATGACGCCCGTCGCCAATCTTATTCGTGACGTCAAGCCTAAAATCGTGACGAAGAAAAATGATATCAGCGTAATAGCGCCGGCAGATTTCAAGCTTAGCCGCATGCCGGCGAAATTAGCCAACCAAATTTGCGAATTGTCCGTACCTGCGCCGATGTAGTCCGACATGATGTACATAAAAGCCGCGCGGTAAATTTCCGTTAAAATCAGTATGAATAAAAATAATCTGAAGTCACGTTGCAAGCCGCTAAAAAATCTCTTTAAAAATTTCAACGTTGCTCCTTTAGTTTAGCTGGTAGCTATTAGCTGGTAGCTAGTAGCTTTAAATTCTTAATTCTTAATCCTCTTAGCGTTTCGCTCCATTGGACGCAACACGCTTTCATAAACCATTCTTTGACCGTTAATCTCGTCTACAAGATAAATCGGTCGCCGCTTACTCTCATAAAAAATTTGTCCCACGTATTCGCCGATAATTCCCAGCGCCAAAAGTTGCGTGCCGCCGAGAAAAAGCATTACCGTAAGCAATGTGGGGTAACCTGCCACCGGATCTCCGTAAATCAGCGCCATGACAAGCACGAAAACCATGTAAGCTATCGCGCCGCATGATACCGCTAAACCTAAAAACGTCATCAAGCGTAAAGGTAAGGTAGTGAAAGACGTCATACCCTTCATTGCAAGGTTGAACAGCGCGAAATAATTCCAAGTCGTAGTTCCCGCCGCACGCGGTTTTACTTCAAACGGAATTTCTTTTTTATGATAGCCGACCCATGTAAAAAGTCCTTTCGTGAAGCGCTGATTTTCGCGCATTAATTTCAAAGCCTCAATACAGCGCCTGTCCAAAAGTCGAAAGTCCCCTACGTCGCGTTGCATTTCGTAGGACGTGCTGAACTTTTTCATAATCGCGTAAAAAAGATTCGCCAAATTGCGTTTAAGCCACGTTTCACCTGCGCGGTCAATGCGCTTGCCGCAAATATCGTCGTAACCTTCGCGCCAATATTTTACCATTTCGCTGATAACTTCGGGCGGGTGCTGTAAATCGGCGTCCATAATTATAACCGCGTCGCCGTCTGAATAGTCAATGCCCGCCATCATTGCAGATTCCTTGCCGAAATTTCGCGATAAACTGATATAAGTCACGTCAGAATATTTTTCGGCAAGCTCGCGCAGTTTGTAAATCGTGCTGTCACGACTGCCGTCATTTACAAAGACGTAGTTAAAAGTGCAATTCGGAATATTTTTCACGTGACTTTGTACCGCAGGATAAAACATTTCTATAACTTCTTCTTCGTTGTAGCACGGCACAATAATCGTGATTTTATCCATTAAATTCAAATCCTTTTTCATCAATCGCAAAAGAAATCGCCGCGCTCACTCGCATTTTGCAAGCCCGCACGGCGTAGTAGCGACTGAAGCTGATATTTTATTTTTCAATGTATTTAAAGCTTAGAATGACGATTGAATAATCAGCGCCAAATTTTTATCCATTTCGTCTTCCCAGTGAATGTTGTAGGCACGTGCAGGCGTCTCAACACCCCAGTTATTAATCTTCACGTCGATGTATTCGTTGCCGTCCTTTGAAAGGCGTTTGACCGGACAATCCTTACAAGGCTCGTCGAGATTATGAAAACGCTTATAGCAAGTCTGCGCGCTGGACGAAGTGATAAGCGTCTGCCTGATCGTGTTGTTAAAGAAAATCGGCTCGTAGGTATTTTTGTCGACGACGTAAATAAATTCCTGCATATGGTCTAAGATATTTTGCAGGTGGCGATTCATCTTTTCTGCAACGGTGTCACTCTTGCGGTCAAGCAAAATATTTCCCAACAGCACGGAGAAAATACTAATCTTCGTCAAAATGTCCTGCTCCCATTCACGCGGGTGCGCGGATTCAAAACCGATTGAACCTAAGAGTTCGCCGCCGTGTGAAAATTGGCAGTGCGCGAATGAACCAAGTTTAATTTTCTCCAACGCTTCGGCGTCGTCTTTGAATTTTTGAAAGGCGTTTTCGCAAATCGACGTGACGCCGTAAGGTGAGGGGTGGTAGCTGGATTCGACAATGTTACAATACCGGTCGACGAAGAAAGGATACTGCTTGACGATATCTTCACTGTTAAGCGAAACGCCGTTGGGACTTACCCACTCAAATGCGAAGGAATATTTATTGGACGTGCGATTGAAACGGTTTACACAGACGCGATCAAGATTGAATTGCTTGCCGAACATTTCAAGGCAGACTTGAACCGTGACTTCGGGGTTTTGCGTCTCGTAAAGCAGATTCAAAATAAATTCCAACATGTTATCTTGAAACGCCTTCTGCCGAATATCTTCCGCGTGTTGCGGGTCTCTTTCCGATTCTACGGCGAATGAACGTCCGATAAGGCTTGAACGGTAAATGGAGTAGCGATTCTTGCCAAGTGATTTTGATTCGTACAAAGCACGGTCGGCGCGTTTGAAAAGCTCGGTGTAGGAAGTGCCGTGTTCGGGATAAAGCGCAACGCCGATACTTATGGAGAAAGGCAAGCTGACGTTGTTGCTTTCATAAGTGCGGTCAAGATTACGTAAAAGCTCGGTGCAACGTTTATCAAGCACGTCAAGCGACGGCATTTCTCGGAAGAGTACGACAAACTCATCGCCGCCGATTCTGCCGACGATATCTTTTTGGCGGAAGATGCCGCGAATTTCATGCCCCATATCGGTCAACACGCCGTCACCGAAAAGATGTCCGAAGGCGTCATTAATCGCCTTAAAGCCGTCCGCGTCGATTATCAGAAATGCCGGTGGAATATCCGTATCACTCAACGTAGAAAGATATTCGTCAATGTGGTGTTGAGTGGCGGTTTTATTGTAAAAGCCGGTCAATACGTCATGCTCGGCGGAATGTTGCAATTCAAGTTGCCAAAGTTGTTTGACGTTAATGTTGCAGATACAGCCGAACGCGATAACCGGTCCCACGTCGTTAAAATAAAGCATAAGGCGAAATTCTACCCAAAGGTAACCGTTGCCGCCCTTGCCGCGCAGTCTTGCCTTTGTGATAAAAAGTTTGTGGTCGTTTTTAGTGTCTTGCATCCAAAACATTTGGTCAAAGAACGTCTCAAAAATTTCACGGTCATCAGGGTGAATGATATCTCCTCTGAAAAAAGCGCTTGACGCCGGCGACACGCTCTGCGGTAAATCGTAATCGCAAGTTTCTACAGGCGCCATAAATTCCATGTAATCATTTTCAATTATCCATTTGAAGTAAATTATATTTTCAACGTCACTCAATGCACCGTAAATTTCCGTGCTGAATTCGGTCGGGATTGTCAAATTTGTAACGTTTGTATTGCTCATCATTTTGCAGCGTCTTTATCGCCGAATTTTTTTGCCGACAATAAATTTGCCGCCGACACCTCCTCACGATTAAATTACTAAAATATTTTACCAAATATCGGCAAGCTTATTCAACCAATTTTTTAAAATCTTTTATAAGATTTTTTTCAGGCGGTTATGGTAAAATTCTTAGATAAAACTTTTTGGCAGGGAAAAAATTTGAAAATTATTCAAGCAAAAAATTTAAAGCACGTTTACAAGACTGCCGCCGGTGAAAAGGTCGTACCGAATGACATAAGCTTTTCCATTGACGAAGGCGAATTTGTCGCGGTTATCGGTACGAACGGCTCCGGCAAATCGACTTTGGCTAAACATTTTAACGCGCTTTTATTGCCGAGTGAAGGGGAAATTTTTGTTACGGCGCTTGACACTTCGGACGAAAAAAATTTATGGCATATTCGCGAAAACGTCGGTATGGTATTTCAAAATCCCGACAACGAAATTGTAGCCGCAGTGGTTGAAGATGATGTGGCATTCGGCTGTGAAAATTTAGGCATTGAACCGGCTGAAATAAGGCGGCGCGTTGACTTTGCACTTGACGCGGTGAATATGAGCGCGTACAAAAAATTTTCGCCGAGTAAATTAAGCGGCGGGCAGAAACAGCGTATCGCGATAGCCGGAGTGTTGGCAATGCGTACAAAAATTATCGTCTTTGATGAACCTACCGCGATGCTTGACCCTGCGGGACGGCGGGAAATTTTGGAGACGGCGAAACAACTTCACGCGCAGGGTTTGACGATTATTTACATTACTCACTTTATGGAAGAGGCGGCGGAGGCAGACAGAATTATTTTGCTTGAAAGCGGCAAGATTTTAAAAACAGGTACGCCGCGTGAAATTTTTGCCGACGTCAAGGAACTCAAGCGCTTAGGTCTAGACGTACCCGTTGCCGTTGAACTTGCCGACAGACTCAGAAAACACGGCTTTAATCTGCCGAAAAGTATTTTGACTGACGAAGAGTTAGTGGACGCGCTGAAAAAAGTTTATGGACGCGATTAAAAAAATTTCCGCGCAGATTTGAGGTGACAAAATGAATTTGAACTACATAATTGTACAAGCCGGCGGCAGGGGCTCGCGTATGGAAAGATTGACGCGCAATAAGCCTAAGGCGCTTGTACCGGTCAATAACCTGCCGATGATTTTTCACCTTTTCAAAAAATTTCCCGACAAAAAATTTATCATTATCGGCGATTACAAATTTGACGTGCTGGAAAGGTACTTGAAAACCTTCGCCGACGTAGACTACATGCTTGTCAGCGGCACCGGCAGTCAGGGAACCTGCGCGGGGTTGGCAAATGCTTTAACTCACGTACCGGCAGATGAACCGTTGCTTTTAATTTGGTGCGACTTGATTCTTGCCGACGATTACAAACTGCCTGACACCGACAAAAACGTTATCGGCATTTCGCAGGATTTTTCATGCCGCTGGTCATATCGCGACGGCAAATTTTTTGAAGAACCAAGCGACACTCACGGCGTTGCCGGTCACTTCATTTTTCAAAACAAAACCTTTTTAGCCGACGTACCTGCAAGCGGGGAATTTGTGCGCTGGTTGCAGAGTCAAAAGTTTACCTTCGACGAACAGCCGCTTAAAAATACAAAGGAATACGGTCTGTACAGCGAATGGAGCAAGTTGCCGCAAATGCGTTGCCGTCCCTTCAATCAAATTACCGTTGAATGCGACAAGGTTATCAAGCGCGGCATTGATGAGCAGGGTCGAGATTTGGCGAAAAAGGAAATTGCGTGGTACAAAAAAATTCAGCACGAAGAATTTAACAACATACCGAAGATTTACGCCTTTGAACCGCTGACAATGGAATTTATCGACGGTCAAAACATTTACGAATACAGCTACATTCCCGCCGAACAGAAACGCTACATTTTGACAAAAATTATTCGCTGTCTGCAGGACGTTCACAAACTCGGCGCAGTGCAAGCGGACAAGGAAAGTTACTTCGACGCTTACATTGCAAAGACTTATAAGCGGCTTGAAAAAGTGCGTCACCTTGTCCCCTTCGCCAATGATAAAACCGTCACGATTAACGGTCGCGTTTGCCGAAATATTTTTTACTGTAAGGACGAATGCGAACGGCTTGTAATGCAATATCTGCCGCAGGAATTTAAACTGATTCACGGCGACTGCACTTTCAGCAATATGATGTTGCGGCACGACAGCGAACCGGTTTTAATCGACCCGCGCGGCTACTTCGGTCACGTGCAATTTTACGGCGACGTTGCCTATGACTGGGTTAAGCTTTACTACTCACTTTTGAGCAACTACGACAGATTCAATTTAAAAAGATTTTCCCTTGACATTGACGAAAAAGGCGTAAAGCTTGAGATTGAGTCAAACGGCTGGGAAAATCTTGAGGAATATTTCTTTGAACTTTTGGACGGCGAAGTTACAAAGCGGCAGATGAAATTGCTTTTGGCTATTACGTGGCTGTCACTTACAACGTATGCGTGGGAGGATTACGATTCAATTTGCGGCGCCTTTTACAACGGGCTTTACTATCTTGAAGAGGCTCTGCAAATGGAGAGTGCTTACGGCTACTTCGCGCAGAATATGAATTACCTTGAAAACGCGCTTAAATCCATTTCCGGCACGCAGATGGACAATTTCATTTCGGACTGTGAAAGCATTCTCCGCGCAGGTCACAAAATCGTTGTATCGGGTCTCGGCAAAAATGTTCCTATTTGTGAAAAGTTTGTCGGTACCATGAACTCAATGGGTCTTGACGCAAGATTTCTTCACACCAACTCGGCGGTGCATGGTGATATGGGTATGATTCGCGCAGGTGACTTGGTGATAATTTTAAGCAAGAGCGGCGAAACTGAAGAGTCGGTGTACTTGACGCGGCTTTTACAGCGGCGTGACGGCGTTAAACTGCGGCTTTTAACTTTCAAAGACTACAGCACGCTTGCCGATATGATACCGAAAAAATTGGTGATTCGCCTTGAACATGAAGGCGACCTTTGGGACGTTGTACCTAACAATTCGACGACGCTTAATTTAATCGTGTTGCAGACAATGGCGATTGAAATTGCGCGGCGTATGCAGATTGACCTTGAAAAAGATTTTAAGCCGAATCATCCCGGCGGCGCGATTGGACGTAAATTATATTTTTAGTCGAACGTAAATTATTTTTAGGGGTTGTCTGTAAATTTAAAAAATCGGCGCGGATGTATTCGCTGCGGTCCGCCACGTTGGAATTCCTGTAACATTGTACGGTACGTTAAAGTTGGAACTACGAAAAACCCTGCGAGCTAC